>CAYXHK010000044.1:10836-12181 GCA_964464665.1 uncultured Syntrophomonadaceae bacterium | reverse complement strand
TAGCGGCGACAATAGCCCGAGCCCGCTTCATAGGATCGGAAGATTTGAACACTCCGGATCCCACGAAAATGCCGTCACATCCCAACTGCATCATCAAGGCGGCATCCGCCGGCGAGGCAATGCCCCCGGCCGCAAAATTAACCACCGGCAGTCTTCCGCTTTTAGCTACCTGCACTACCAATTCATAGGGAGCAGCCATCTCTTTGGCCGCAGTCATCAATTCTTCTTCCGGCAGGTTTTGCAGCCGCCGGATTTCACCCATCACCGCCCGTATATGCCGAACTGCTTCCACCACGTTCCCGGTGCCCGGTTCGCCCTTGGTCCGAATCATCGCCGCCCCTTCCCCAATTCGGCGCAGCGCTTCGCCCAGGTTTCTCGCGCCGCAAACGAAGGGCACTTTAAACAGCTGTTTATTAATATGGAAAATCTCATCAGCCGGAGTCAAAACTTCGCTTTCATCAATATAGTCTACGCCCAGTGCTTCGAGAATCTGGGCTTCCACGAAATGCCCGATTCTGGCCTTGGCCATAACCGGGATGGTTACCACATCCATAATCCTTAATATAATAGAAGGTTCAGCCATCCGGGCCACACCGCCAGCCGCGCGGATATCCGCCGGCACCCGCTCTAAGGCCATAACCGAACACGCCCCGGCTTCCTCGGCAATCTTGGCCTGTTCCGGCGTGGTAACATCCATGATTACTCCGCCTTTAAGCATCTCGGCTAAACCTTTTTTAACCAACCAGGTCCCTTTTTCCGTCATCTGAATACTCCCCCTTGGGCAACTTAACACCCGCGATATATTTGTAAATTTGCATTCTAAATTCTACTACATTCGTTGTTTAAACACAAGTTTGTTAACTTTAACTGTTTGTTAACTTAAATTGTAATAGTTCTATCCGCCTGTTTATTATCGGAATCATGGTTAGGATATCCATTCTTTCCAAAACCGGTTCCTATTTTACTATTCCCAGGTGGGCCAAACCCAAATCGGTAATCTTTCTTCCTCCGGGGGTCCGGATCACAAAGCCGCATTTCAATAAATAAGGTTCAACCACATCCTGCAGGGTATCCACCTCTTCATTCAGGGTGGCGGCCAAAGCCTCAATCCCCACCGGGCCGCCTTTATAGATCTGGATAATAGTTCTTAAAAAAAACAGGTCCAACTCGTCCAGCCCCTTCGCGTCGATGCCCTCTAAGTTTAAGCCTTTTTGGGCAATCTCCCAGGTGATCTCCCCGTTTTCCACGACTTCGGCATAATCGCGAACCCGTTTTAACAGACGATTGGCAATCCGGGGGGTGCCGCGCGACCGGCTGGCGATTTCCTCTGCTGCTCTTGGCTCTA
>CAYXHK010000044.1:0-10826 GCA_964464665.1 uncultured Syntrophomonadaceae bacterium | reverse complement strand
GCCCGGTGGGGATTGAGGCTTTGGCCGCCACCCCTAAAATTAAACTGGAACGTGAAACTATCTCTTTTAAATCCGCGGTTGGGTAAAAATCCAAGTGATAGTTTAAACCGAAGCGTTCCCGCATCGGGGCGGAAACTAACCCGGCCCGCGTAGTCGCCCCCACCAAAGTAAACGGCTTCAGGGTTATTTTAACGGTTCGGGCAAACGCCCCTTTATCCACCACAAAATCGATCTGATAGTCTTCCATCGCGGAATAGAGAAATTCCTCAACCGGCCGCGGCAAGCGGTGAATTTCATCAATAAAAAGGATATCCCCAGCCTGGAGATTGGTCAAAATCCCCATTAAATCTCCGCTACGTTCAATGGCCGGTCCGGAAGAGGTAATCAGATTCCCTCCCATTTCCCGGCTTATAATATGGGCTAAGGTCGTTTTCCCCAGACCGGGCGGGCCGTAGAGCAATAAATGCTCCAGCGATTCCCCCCGCTGCCGGGCAGCCTTTAAGGCAATACCCAGTCTTTTCTTGAGCGTGTTCTGCCCTATGTAATCCTGCAGCCGGGCTGGCCTAAGCCCTAACTGTCCCAAATCTTCCGGCTGTTCTTGACTATCTAAAAGCTGCAAACGGGGCACTTCTCTCACCTCCTAGACAGATGGAAAACCCCAGCGTCTCCCGGTCTCTCTTGGTCTTTCATGATTTCTCTGTTTCTCTTGGTCTCTATTGGTTCTCTCTTAGTCTGTACTGATAGCTCATGATAATAATGTTTTAAGCACGATATCAGCGCGGCACCGGGAGATCCCCCCGGTAAATTTCCGTTAAGATATCTTCTACCCGGTTAAACTGCGTCTGATTTTCGAAAACCTTGGCGAGCATTCTCTTTACTTCGTAGGAGGAATACCCCAACTGCTCCAGGATTTCGGCGGCCTGGGTCTTCAACTGTTCGCTGGATGGCTCCTGGGGTTTTAGTTCGGTTTGCGCTGCGTCCGGACGGTTTAGTGTCCCCGCGGCTGCCGTTTGGCCTTCGGCTGCTTTAGCCGAAAAAATCTGATTATCCCCGGTTCCCTCTTCCGGTGGATTCAATTCTGCTGCCGCATACCGGCCCACTTTACCCATCAGACTGGCTACGATTTTTCGGGCCGTCCTTTGCCCCACCTGTTTGAGGGAACATAAAAAAGTTAAGTTGTTGTCTTCAATAGCTTGGGCTATTTGAGAAATGGGAACCGCCAGTATCTTCAAAGCGCTGCCAATCCCGATTCCTTCCACACTGATGAAAAGTTCAAAAAATTCCCGGTCCCTAAGCTTTTGGAAACCAATCAGAGTCGGAGTAAGGCTGCTGCCCCCGGCCTTGCCTTCCAAAATAAACATGGTATAGAAAGCAATCTCTTCGCCCAAAGCCCGGCGTTCGATTTCCCGTTTCTCTCCGCCGGTCAGCAAAACCTCACAAACAATTCCCCCGACCCGGACGTGAACCCCCCGATTACTGAATCCTTCAATTGTTCCATAGATCCTGGCAATCATTTTTTCTCCCTCTAAACCTTAAACCGCTATACTTTAATCCGCTGGCAGCGGATATGACACAGGGCTACAGCTATCGCATCGGCAATATGTTCTGAAAGCGGCTTTTGCTCGAGCCCCAAATTAATGCGCACCATTGCTTTTACCTGTTCTTTGCTGGCCCGGCCGTTTCCGGTAAGTGACTTCTTGACTCGGGCCGGGGTGTAGCTGCTCACGGTTAAGCCGTAATCAGCGGCGGCCAAAAGACACACCCCGCGAGCGTGGCCCATTAATATTGCTGTACTCGGGTTTAGGTAATCGCTGTATAAATCTTCAATCGCCACCACGGCCGGCTGCTGTCCCCGGATAACCGCGTTTAATTCCGCATAAATCTCCCGCAATCGCTGATTGAGGGGATACTGGCTATCGGTGCGGATTAAACCGCCTTCCTGCAAAACCAGCTGCCCTTTAACTTCACTGATAATCGCGTATCCGGTATCCGCAAGTCCCGGGTCGATGCCCAGCACTTTGTAAGGCGTTTGTTCTCTTTGTTCTGTTTGTTCCAACCCATTTCACCCAATCAAATCACATTTATCCAATATAGTATAACAAACTAGAGTTCGACAACGAACATTAAATTCCTTTAATGCAATTTGCGCCTGGTCGCCGAAATATTCGCATCCAAATTGTATAACAATTGTATAAGAAATTAGATTAAAGGTAATTGCTATACTAGTTGGCATAAATTTGCTATACTATATCTAGCTCAGTTTTAATAAGGTGTATCTAAAGCCATCCCGCCCATTTGATAATAATGGACTGGCTTGATTGCTGAGGACAAATTGTTAATTTGGGCAACAAATCTTAAGGAGGTTCTTTCTGTGTTTCAAGACAAATTCCTGACCTGTCGTGACTGTGGGGTTGAGTTCGTATTTTCGGTTTCCGAACAAGAATTCTACGCTGAAAAAGGGTTCACCAATGATCCCGGCCGTTGTCCCCAATGCCGTGCCGCCAGAAAACAAAGCAGCCGAAATAACGGGTTTGCTCCTCGGGAAAGAGAAATGCACCCGGCGGTCTGTGCTACATGCGGGGTTGAAACCATGGTTCCGTTTAAACCGTCCGGTGAAAGACCGGTTTACTGCCGGGACTGCTATAATAACAACAAACGTTATTAAGCTAAGCTTCAAAACAAGTAATAAACTAAAATGCTTTTCCTTGACTTAACGGCGCGTATCTAATACGTGCCTTTTCTTTTTGGCAATTTAATAAGGATGGAATTTAAAATATAGGCGGACGTTGCCGTAAAAAGCTGTTGACCTTTTTATTATCATACACACGCACCTTAGAGGTAACGGGTCCATATAATGGATGGAATAGCAATAGGCTATTCCCTAAATCAATCCAATTTTAGCAAAGGAGCGTGATCCCCTGTGCGTCAGCAGCTGCCGCCAGACGATAATCATCCGGCGTCCATTGACCAACTGCGTCCGGGCACGGAATGCGGATGGATCTATACCGTAAGGGCTGGAGATAATCTTTCTTCCATTGCCCGTCAATTTGGCATTCCGGTTGTAGCAATAATCAACGCCAACAGATTGTGGCCACCTTATATAATTTATCCTAACCAAAGATTAGTTTTGCCTATCCAGGTGCACACCGTCACCCGGGGACAGACCCTCTACTCAATAGGAAATCTCTATGATGTAGATTGGCGAAGAATTGCCCGGGTCAACAACATCAGACCCCCGTACACTATCTATGTCGGACAAAAACTAGCCATCCCGGGAGAAGTTTGTCAAATCCCCCGTCCAAGACCTACTCCTCGGCCGACTAGGAGACCTGCTCCCCGGCCGACTTTTAGGCCCACGCCCTGGCCGACCATTAGGCCTTATGAGTATGAAGAAAGTATGGCAGACCCTCTGCTCAGGCCTTATCCCCGAGACTGCGGCTGGATTTATACCGTAGAGCTTGGCGACACTTTGAGCGCTATTGCGGATAAGTACAGTATCCCAGTAGCCGATATAATTGAAGTCAACCCGGATATTACTTCGCCGGATTTAATTTATCCCGGTCAAAGAATAATCATCCCGGTACAGGTACATGTCGTAACTCGCGGCCAGACCCTCTACAGCATTGGGAACATCTATGGGGTAGACTGGGAAGATATTGCGGAGGTTAATGAAATCAGTCCTCCTTATATTCTCTCTGTAGGCCAGAGACTGGTTATTCCGGGAATCGTGTGCGAGGTAACTTTACCGACGCCAACACCGACTCCCACTCCAACACCTACACCTACCCCGACGCCTACGCCCAGGCCGGATTGCGGTTGGATTTACACGGTCGTGGCCGGAGATACTTTGCCTTCGATTGCCCAAAACTTCGGTATCCCAGTTCAAGCGATCATTCGCGCTAACCCGGGTCTTACTCGACCAATAACTCCGGGTCAAAGAATAATTCTGCCTATCCGGGTGCATACCGTTACCCGGGGTCAAACCCTTTACAGCATCGGTATACTTTACAATGTTGACTGGCAGGATATTGCCCAGGTTAACAACATTAGCGCGCCCTATACGATTAATGTGGGTCAAAGATTGGCGATTCCGGGGGCAACCTGCGTAATTATAACACCGACGCCGACTCCTACACCGACTCCGACAACAACGCCAACTCCTACCCCTACTCCGACGATTCCGCCGCCCCTCCCCCCGGATTGCGGCTGGATCTATACGGTAGTGGCGGGAGATACTTTGTTCTCGATTGCCCGAAATTTCAATATTCCGGTTCAGCCAGTGCTTGAAGCAAATCCGTCTCTAACTCCGCCCTATACCATTTATCCGGGTCAAAGGTTAATCTTGCCGGTTGAGGTGCATACCGTAACCCGGGGTCAGACCCTTATCAGTATCGGGGATCTTTATGGTTTCGACTGGCGGGATATTGCCCGGGTTAACAATATAAGCGCCCCCTATACCATTTTTGTAGGCCAAAAACTGGCCATCCCCGGAGTAACCTGCGATCTTGAGGAAGCAGTTTCTCCGCCGGAGATCGATGCCGCTCCAGGGTACAAAGGCAAGAAACGGGCGCTGGTTTTAACCACCACCAACAAAGCTCCGGGAGCCAACGCTTATGTTTTGCTGGATTGTAAAGGACACGTCGTGCTGGTTAACTTAGACAAAGCTCCGGATCCCGCTTCCTTCGGCAAAGAATACAACACCTATAAGGTTTGGCTCGTTACCAATGGAAGATATACCGGTTATAGGATGCACAAGACACCCCACAACGTCTGGACTTTCCGGGGGCCCAAACCGCTGACGAATATCGACGCAATCGTAATTTCGGCGGAAGGAAACGCAGTGACCACTAAACCAACCGGACCCATTGTTGCTTCGGGTAAGCTTGACCATACCTGCTAGATAATAAGCTGAAACAAAAATGGAAAATGCACAAGCCTAAGCCTCAGGACTTATCCCTAAAGCTTGGGCTTGTGACTGTCAAAAAGACCACCATCATTCTCCAGCTAATCCACTCGAAGTTCTCGCTTTAAAGCTTTTTGTAGGACTTGCGAAAAATTAATCCCCGCTTTTTCTGCTTGTTCGTTCAGCCAGCATGCCCAGTTTTTTCTGGGGTTGAGATAAGTAACATTAGCTGTTGCCGCAGCAGTATATGTGGTCAGATCAACCACCCGATCACAAATCCGCTTTAATAACACCGGGTCATGACTTATCACAAGCATGCCAATACTATGCAGTCTGGCATAATCAAGCACCGTTTCCCAGATTTGTGCCTGCGTAATCGTGTCCAGCATTGTTGTCATTTCATCCGCAATAATAAATTTTGTTTTTTTCGATAGTGCCCTTGCCACACAAAATCTTTGCAGTTCGCCTCCGGAGAGTTCACTTGGCCATCGATCCAGCCATCCTTTTTGTATTCCCATTGATTTCAATATATGATCTGACGGCATTTCTGTTTCGGCTAATACTTTTCGCATCTTCCATTTCGGATTAACCGATTTTTCCGGATGCTGAAAAATCAATTGTACCGGATTATACCCCTCTTTTTTCTCTTTTTTCTTGTCGATCCCCTCTATGGTCACCTGACCGCCATCAGGTTTATTGTAACCAGCGAGGATCTTTGCAAGCGTGGTCTTCCCAAATCCACTGGGAGCAGTGAGCCCAACCACTTCGCCGCTTTCAATTTCGAAGCTCACGTCTTTTAAAATGTATCTCCCGGCTTTATATTTAAAACTGATATTATCCGCTCTAAGACGCATAAAAACACCTCACTTTACCGCCTCGTACCTCTTTGAACAGAGGCGCTTCCCTGATGCATTTTTCATGTTTCATATTACATCGGTTCGAATATAAACAACCGGAAGGGATCATTCCCGGGTACGGCTGCGTTCCTTCTGCCGGAATAAACTCAATATCCGGCCTGGCCTTATTCAATGCCTTGGTATATGGATGTCTCAGACGTTCTCCGCTGCTATCGAAGTCCTGAACATTTGTCACTTCAAGCGTCGTGCCTGCATAGAAAATTGCAACCCGATCCGCAATTTTCAGTGCCGCCTCGATGTCGTGAGTAATCATAAGGACAGCCCGACCTTCATCTGCCAGTGCCCTGAAATCCTTTAATACTTCAGCTAAAGACTTGTCGTCAAGCCCCGGTGTCGGTTCATCCGCAATGATGATTTTCGAATCATATGCCAGTGCCGTCGCGAGTAGAACCTTTCTGGCCATTCCGCCGGACAGCTGAAATGGATAATATCCGGCCACCTCACTATTAAGTCCGTATTTCTGCAGCAGGCGTTCGGTCACTTGATTGCGGGTTTCCTTGTTTTTAATTGATATTCCAATCTGCTTCCCGACCGGCAGAAGCGGATCAAGATAATTTACAGACTGCGGAATCAGCGCAATTTCTTTTCCCCGAATTCCTTCCTTGTCTTTCTGCGAAAGCCGGCGTCCCTTAAAGTATATGTCACCTTCCAAGGTTGCATTATCCGGCAGAATGCCGAATATTGCACTGGCCAGCAGACTTTTGCCCGATCCGCTGGAACCCACTATTGCCAAGATTTCGCCCTCATACAGTTCCACATCAAGATTAGTTATCACCTGCATATTGTTTCGCTTAAGCCCTTTTGTGTACTGTAAAAAGGAAATGCCTAAATTATTTACTTTTAAAATTGGTTCCTTAATCATAATCAACTCCCTCCCCAACTCCAACCCCCGCCCCTATATGTGCGCAGTCTTTGGATTGATCAGCCTCTCGACATTTCTACCGATTGAATTGACCATCATGGAAACCATCACAAGGCTAATGCCTGGGAAGAAGGCAAGCCACCATTTTCCGCTGGTCAGATACCTCATTGATTCCGACAGGATGACTCCAATTGCCGGCTCATGTGCGGGAAGTCCAAAACCCAGAAAGGTAATGGAAGCTTCATGCAGGATCGCGTGGGGAAAAATCAAAACAGTTCCCACCACCAACTGCGGGACAATATGCGGCAAAACGTGTTCCTTGGCGATGAACAAATTGCCTTTCCCCAACTGTCTGGAAATCTTTGTATACTCCGCTTCCTTGATCTGCATTACTTCAGCCCGGATTACCCTTGTCAGGGAAGTCCAGTGAGTTGCTGTCACACCGATCACAATCCCGGTCAAACCTCCGCCGCAGGCAACCGAAATCAAAATAATGGCAAGAGTATGCGGCACTGACAAAGCCAAATCGATCAACCATGAAATAAAGCTATCCGCCTTTCCGCCCAAAAGCGGTGCCGCTATTCCCAGAACCACAGCAATAATACTGCTGGTAACTGAGCACAGCAGTCCGATTTTCATACTCAGGCTAAGCCCTTTCACCGTTCTGACGAGCATATCGCGGCCAACCCAATCCGTTCCGAAGATATGTGCTCCGCCTGGCGGTGCAAAGATGTTGGAGAGATTGACCAGCAGCGACTTTTCGTTGATCAGGCTGCCAGCGATCAAAATAACGAGGAAACATCCGGTAAATACACTGATCGACAGAATCGTTCTTTCTCTGACTCCAATTAATCCTTCACGGAGAGCAGGAGCATTCTTGTTGATTATGATTGCATCGTGCTCCATTATGCTTTTTGCCCCTCCCTGATCCGCGGATCAATTATACGATACAGGATGTCTGCAATAAGATTGCCGGTATAGATAAAGACCAGGCTTATGATCACGATCCCCATCAATAACGGAAGATCGCCCCTTAAACCGGACTGAACAACCGCCTGGCCCAATCCGGGATAGGAAAACACCTGCTCCACGAAAATTGCTCCGCCAAACAATTCGCTGAAGGATAAAAACTGGAGGGTGACCGCCGGCAGTGCCGCATTCCTTATCACGTGATTAAAGATAATGCTCCCTGGGTTTTCACCGCGGGCTTTTGCAAACTGAATGTAGTCCTCTCGCATAATATCAGATACCTTTTCTCTCGTATGAAGGCAGATATTAGCTATTCCCAGTACGCTCAGAGTCAAGGCTGGCAGAATAATATGGGAAATCTTATCCCATATGCTTACCTCTGAAACCGAAACGCCGATCGGAACACTCATCGCCACCGGAAACCAGCCAAACGAAACGGCGAAGATCATAATAAACAGGATTCCCAGCCAGAAGGTGGGTGTCGAAATCAGAATATGGCAATACACAGAAATAAGCTTATCCGCAAGTTTGCCTTGCTTTACGCCGGCAATAATCCCGAGGATAAAGCCAATGACCCCGGACAAAACCCAGGCGATACTCATCAGGGCCAGAGAAGAAAGAAACTTCTGCCCGATGACTTCCAGAACCGGCCTTCTGTGAATCATTGACATACCCCAGTCACCTTGGATGATCGAGCCAAACCAAGCCATAAACCGCTCAAGCGGCGGCTTGTTCAATCCCCAATGTTCCGCGATCAGCGCACGTTGTTCCGCTCCTACTTTTGGGCTGGCCCCGACATAAGCCGTAACCGGGTCGATAGGAGACAGCTCCATCAAAACGAAGGTAATGACGCAGATTGCAACCAGTAAGGTAATCAGCTTTATAATTCTTTGAATTACAAACTTTCCAATACCGTTGTTTTTCATCATTTCCGATCATGCTCCATCAAACTGTCAAGCTAATTGCTCCAGGTCCATTCCGTGACATTGTCGAAGATTCTTCCGCCATGAGGCTGCACAACCGGCTTTCCAAAGTTGAATCCATTTGCCGCTAAATACACATGATTTGCATTGGCAAGCCAGCAATATGGCGCATCGCCCCTAGCTGAAGCATATTCTTGCATCTCTTTCCAATACGTGATTGCCTCCGCCTCATCTGTTGAATTCAAAGCCTTGTCTATCCACGCATCAACGGCCGGATTGTTGTAGCATCCCGAATTGTCCCACGCAACCGGTCCTCCTGCACTTCCGCCATAATACAGATTGTATAACTCTGAAGGATCACCGGAACCGAAACCGTAAAATACCGCTTCTTTATGAATATCCGGTAAAATCGTATCCCAAGTCGTCTTTGCCAGATCGACTTTGATTCCGATCTCACTGGCAACTCTCACAAATTCCAAGGCCATTTCCTGACGATATACGCCGTCTGTATAGAGCAGCTTGAATGTTGCTTTTCGTCCACTTTTTTCCACAATTCCGTCGTTGTCCGCATCTTTCCAGCCGCCGTCAGCCAGAATTTTCTTGGCCGCATCAATATTGCCGTATTCGGATGGGTTAAGAACTGATTCCTGATTGAGCCAGGGCATCTTTTCAAGTCCGGTGGTGGAAACACTCCCGTATCCATTCAAGACCCCGGAAACAATCTTTTCTCGGTTTACTGCTGCATTCAGTGCTTTTCTGATGGAAATATCGCTGGTTACATCGTTGCCCATTTCAGTTCCGTCCTGCGCCTTTTTCCCTTCATTCGAGATCATCGGAAAGCAGACACCATAACATTCAATGCTCGGAATATCGATTACTTGGGTGCCTTCAGCTTTCTGGCTGGCTAAGATTCCGTTGATCTGGGCCACATCAATGGTACCGTTTTTTACCGCTTCAAATGCTGTATCGATTTGCATGAAAACCATCGTGAGCTGTTTGATTTCCGGCTTTTCTCCATAATAATCATCATTGGCAACCGCAATGACCTGTTGGCCTTTATCCCACTGCACAAACTTATATGGGCCGGAACCGATCGGGTTATCTTTAAAATTCCCGTCGTGGGCGTGCTTCGGAACGATTCCCAGATAAGCAAGACGTTCTATAAACGGGGAGTACGGTCTGGTCAGCTGGAATTCTACAGTTGCATCATTCACCGCTTTGATACTGTTTATTATGGTAAAATCAATGTCTGAACCAGTCTCTTTGGCCGTTTGATATGTATATGCCACATCTTCCGCCTTGACCTTTGTACCGTCCGTAAATCTTGCGTCATCACGGATAGTTATTGTCCAGGTCAACTTGTCCGGTGAAACCTGATAGCCGGTTGCCAGATCATTCGTCCAGCCAAGCTGCTTGTCTCTTTTAAATAAGGTCGAGAAAAAGACCTTGGTTATAGACCCATGACCTCCGGTTGTGGAATCAAAGCCGGTCTCTGGCTCGTCGCCGATTGCCACGATCAACTCATGGTTTGCAATTCTCGCTTCCCTCCCGGTCTTTTTTGCTTCCTCTTTTTTGCCGCATCCCGCAAGACAAGTAGCCACCAAAGCGACAATCAGCATTACTGTGACAAACTTCTTTGCTTTCATCTTCTGCACCCCTAAAATTCAATTGTTTTCGTTTTCATAATTCGAACCAGCTTGATGTTAGCCCATGCGGCCTCAGGGCACAAGCCCCTGAGGGGGTTAAAAAAACGCTTTAACTTAATAAAGCAAAGCGCTTGCTGGTGTGCAAATATTTAAGTCAATATTTTATAATGCAGGCTAATTTTTCTGGCAGATATCCCCCGGATAGGGATAGAGACAGACGATGAAGCATTCCAGCCACCATAAACAAATTTACTTACATAAGACGGAGAAACAATTGAGGAAGCTATCGTAAACCTTACTGATGCTAAAAAATGTTGGATTGAAACCAGCCTTGAATTGAAGCGTCCTATACCCGAACCTATAACTGATAACTTTTCCGGGCAGTTAAGAATTCGTATGCCCAAATCACTTCACCGCACCCTGTCAGAGAGAGCCCGCGATGAAAAAGTAAGCCTTAATCAACTAATTATCTATCATCTGGCCCGCGGGGTTGGATCTAAAGGTTAAGAGAACTGCTTGGTTCTTTTAACCTTTTACCTCACATCGCATTATTTAATCTCTCATTTAAAAATTTAAGCCCCAGGTTTTATCCTGAGGCTTTTAAAA
>CAYXHK010000043.1:0-12229 GCA_964464665.1 uncultured Syntrophomonadaceae bacterium | reverse complement strand
TCAAAAACAAATAAGTTTGTCCCGATGTAGGCTAAGGCGTTAAAATTGCAAAAATCAACGCATTTACGGCAGCCGTTACAAAGCTTTTCATCTACACAGGGAATCTTGACTGGGATTTTTTCCGTCTTAATCTTATCCGGTTTAAAAAAAAGATGACCATTCGGTTCTTCTACATCACAGTCAATATATACTGCCTCGTCCGCTGCTGCGGCAAGATTCACTGATACCAGGGTTTTCCCAGTACCGCCCTTGCCGCTTAAAACAGCTATTTTCATCTTATTCTCCTCCGCGGCCGTGAAAACCGGGATGAATTTCTTGCAGCACAGGAAGCCTGTCGTCCAAAAAAGCCTGTATATTGTCATCGATCGAGTTACTGATGGTCTTATAAATCTTAATACCAGCTGCATTAATTACCCCTGCCGCGTTTTCGCCGCACCTGGGGGTAAGCAAGGCCTTGACTTTGCTGTCTACAATCGTCTGGGCGGCTTTAATCCCGGCTCCGCCTGGGCTGGTCGCCGCACTATTGTTCAGGAATACGCTTTCTTTCGTTTCAGTATCATAAATCAAGAAGTATGGTGTTCGTCCAAAAGATATGCATACATTAGCCCCCATCGTCTTATCCTCGGTCGGTATTGCTATTTTCATCCATTGTCCCTCCATTTCTTAATATCCAAATTCTAAAGCTCTGGCATTTGTTTTCGACAAAATCTGCGTTTAATACACCTTAATATTCCAATATTAACGGAATCAAAAAATAACTGATCATTATTCGTCTCTGACCTCATCATCCGTAACTCTTTTGCCCCACCGGTGTCTTCGGCAATGGCCTGCCCCACAAGCTTTCCCCTGTCCATCACAAAGCTGATACTCGCCGCCTTTAATTAAAAGTACTTTCCCATTTACCAATGACTGGGCAACTTTTTTTCTGGCTTCATTATAAATGCCCTGAACCGTGGTACGGGCGATATTCATATGACCGGCACACGCTTCCTGAGTAAGTCTCTCTAGATCGATCAACCGTATAGTTTCATATTCATCAACCGTCATATGGATATTATTCTCCATATTAACTGGGGAATCAAGCGGCCCAAAGCGGCTGTTATCCGGCAAGCTGCAAACCCTTCTCCACTTCCTTGGACGAGGCATATTGTCACCTCTATTTAGCGCAGAAGTAACCAGAGCGTTCTCCGGTTACTTCTGTTCTTATTTATAATTTTTCTAATTGTTTTTCAATCGCCTCAAGTTGTTTTTGCAGCAAATTCTTTTGTTCATTCAGCGACTCTTTTTCGTTTTTAGAGAAAGTCTGCTCAACATCATAATTGGTAACCGAACCACGTCCAAGTCCGCGTCTGCCGCCAAGGCCCAATCCCCGACCGAAGCCAAACCGACTATTAACGCCATTTGCTCCGGAGCAAGGCCCAAGTCCTCTCCCGGTGGCCGCTCCACGACCCCGGGGTCCGGTGCCGTCTCCTCTGGGCATATCTCCACCTCCTTATGGTTTATGACATATGTCGCTATCTATTTTAATTATAAACTATTTCTGACATATGTCAATAAACAAGTTTTTAATAAAGATCCTTTTCCATTGTTGGAGAGTCTAAAGAACTTACAATTTTGGGTTTATCGGATTGAGCCAACCCTGTAGCCTCTTCATTTGTTGCTTTAACATATCTCTTATTGGGCTTCATGCCGTCATTATCTGTAACATATCTACCATACATCTTAGCGCATCCGTAACCAATTCCAAGTAACGCCGCCGTAACTGCGACCGTTGCCAAACCCCGTCCTAACCCAGATAAGGCACCTGAGTCCAATCCTCTCCCAATACTAGGTGTTACTCCCAGACCTGGTACTCGTCTTAAGATGCGCCCGGTGCCATACCTGAACCCATTAACATCTATGAAGCATCTTCCAATTCCCCTTCCGGTCAATGGTCCAAAGCCCTGTGGACCAGTCCCATCAAAACCTGGCATATTATTCACCCCTTCCCATTTATCTTAACCCTTTTTAACCCCTGATTCCGTTCTGGATCAACGGCCAATTCTTTGGCTTCCCGAACTACTGAGCCTGTCATATCAACCGAGTTATGAATAAATTAAGTCTTTTCGGTTGATGACATATGTCACTTATAATTTAATTATACTGCTTTCCCGCCATATGTCAAAAATCTCAAACTAGCAAACCAATTCAAATGTTTGTCGTAGCTCCAGCTTAGTTCCCAATTCATTGGTCCTGATGACACTTGCAATTATTAAGCCGGGGTTGGTATCTGTTATTCTTTCATCAGAATAATATCATTCAGCGCGGCCCCGCATTTTTTCATGAATAGATTGCATTTGCACAGGAAGATATAGTAGAGATTCGCTCGCCCGGTTCCGTACAACGATTCGAAGTTTCCCTGCCCCTTGGCTATAATTAGATCAGCATTATTGAATGCCTGTTTAAAACTGCTGGAACAGTATTCTAATACCGTCCCAGGTATATCGGTGCCATTATTAATAATGCGGGCGCAGCCATCCATACCGATATAGTAAGCGTCATCCTCAGTAACATCATTTAAAACTGCTGATCCACGGGTAGCAAAATCAACCTCCAAATCTGGATACTCGTTTTTGATCATTCTGATAAGCAGCTTATCAAAAACGATCTCTCCGGCATTATCGCCCAAATAGAGAACTTTTCGGGCCGCTTTTAAATCGGTTTTTAATGAAATAAAAGTTTCTCTGTGGAAATCTTTTTCCAAGGTTTGGCGAATGACTTTTAGCACCTTAGCTCTGGATAAATCATTACCCGGGCCGAAATCAATTATGTTTCCTGCGGCAGCCAACTTCAATGCAGTAACCAGCCGATCGTCAGCTGAATTTATCAGCTCAAAAAACTCTTCTTCTAGTTTCAGCATCTCGGAATTGTAATAAAGTTTAGCTTTCCGATAAGGATCTGGATTCTGCAAGACATCTTTCAAAGTCCGCTGTATCTTGTGAGCTATATATGGTGCGCTTGCATGGTCCTCGCTAACACTTATCTCCCGCATTATTTTTTTAACCAAACAGAGTTGTTCTTCTTCATTATTGTTTAAATGAATTTTGGCTAACTTAACCGCCTGGTTGACTAAACATGGCAAGCATTCCACACTTAGCTTCATATTTATGCCATTCCTTTCTTGAGGCACAAGACGTCATGAAAGAATTTTTTCAGACTCAACCTCCACCAAAGATAAATGGGATAGACTCCTTAAAAAACTGGGAAACCTAAAAAATATTTTCTTGGGCGAACTTAGCTGATTTTTTCTATTGTTTTTGCAACCTGATCCAGCAAAGCACCGTTGTAGAACTCTATCAATCCTTTATCGCAGGCGTCGGATATATCTGGGTCGATTGGCAGTTTAGCCAATACCTTTAAGTTATGCTTTTGGGCCACCTCATCAATATGGCTTTCACCAAATATATGGTATACTTTGTCATTATCAGGACATTTGAAATAGGACATATTTTCAACCAAACCGATAACTGGAATATTCATTTTTTCCGCCATCTTGACCGCCTTGGATACAATCATGGAAACCAGTTCCTGTGGTGAGGTGACAACAATGATTCCGTCAACTGGCAGGGATTGAAAAACCGTTAAGGGTACATCACCCGTCCCTGGCGGTAAATCAATAAACATAAAATCAACATCGGTCCAAATCACATCGGACCAAAATTGTTTAACCGCGCCAGCCAGTATCGGCCCTCTCCAAACCACCGGATCGGTGTCATCTTCCAATAAAAGATTAATTGACATGATATCAATGCCGGTTTCACTTTTGATAGGCAACAAACCCGCTTCATTTACAGCGGGTTTCTCTTTAATGCCGAAAGCCTTTGGTATAGAAGGGCCGGTTATATCCGCATCAAGGATTGCTGAATGATAGCCCATTTTGTTCATAGTAACAGCAAGCATAGAGGTAACTAATGATTTGCCGACCCCCCCTTTTCCACTGACAATCCCAATTACTTTTTTAATATTACTAAGTTCATGAGGTTTCTCCGAAAAATCTTTTTTGGGTTCTTGCCTTTCGACGTAATCTTCACTGCAACTACTACAATTTTGATCGCAATTTACACTCATTTGCTTAACGCTCCTTTAAAAACATTAATATTTGACTGCCATCTAACGTATAAATAAACTTTTATAATTTATGACATATGTCATTTACTTTTTATTATAAGGTTTTTCCGGCATATGTCAATTATTATTATTTATATTCCCAATAAATAAAGAAATTAAATCAATTCACAAAAAAAGAGGCGATTAACCAGGCAGCCATACCAGAGTGTTTGCGGATTCCGGTCTGGGAAAAGAGTAAGGATAGATCAAATAACTCCCAAATCGCTTTAAGTGTGGGGATGCCTCCCCCATTGCCGGATTTTTTGTTTTCAAAGGACGGTTTGCATAGTTTCTTCAATCTCATCACCCATATCGCTAAAGTAATGACAGGACTACTGTATTGTGGTTCGGTATTGTTTAGTAACTGGTCTCCTCAGCACCTTAAACAAAGGATTGATGCGTAAGTTTATTGGATTTCTTAATCTACAGCCTACCAACCATCCGACATTAATAATTATGGAACCTTGCGTTCAATTTAGCGGAATATAGTGGCTGCATCTATATTCGACTACCGCCCCAGGTTTTAGGCCCTCTGGCTAAATTCTGACCGGGCCGGTTTAATATTGCCTTTTTTTACTGGCAATCACTACCTGGAATTTCAGACCCGCCCCTTGGTTTAAGTAAAAATTGTTTGAATAAGAAGCGGAACCCTTCCTCAAAAGGCCGGCGGAAAAGGCAATCAGAATCCCGATTAATAAAGGATTTAAGGCATACATCAGCATAAAATCGGTTGACTGCTGCAGCTTTTCCAAAATCGGCAGTCTAAGCAGAGGCTGCGAAATCATAAAGCAGGCAGCCCCCCAAAAAAACCAGAGAAGTCTTTTACTTAAAAATCTTAAGCTTTTCAATTCACTACCTGCTAATTCATTATCTTTCAACTCATCGGATGATTTCATTCATCATGGTTTCCGGAATGTATCGTCCCCCGTCGATGCCGTATTTGCCTTTAGACATGGCGCACCCTCCTGACCATTGCCAAAATTTTCTTCCGGTCTTTTCTGCCGTCCGTTTCCACCCCGCTGCTTAAATCGACGGCATAGGGATGAGTCGAGGTTAAAGCTTGGTTAATATTGCCGGTATTTAGGCCGCCGGCCAAAAAGTAGGGTTTGGTCATGGTGCCAATCAATCCCCAGTCGAACCGCTGGCCGGTGCCGCCGGTTCCATGGTCAAGCAACAGATAATCACTGACCGTATCCTGGGCTGCTTCGATATCGGCCCGACAAGTCACCCGTACCGATTTAATGACGGGTTTTTGCATCTGCCCTTTCAGTTCCCGGATATACGCTTCGCTTTCCCCGCCATGAAGTTGTGCCATTTCAATAATCCCGGCTTTTAGCAGCTTGATTACCCGAGATAATGGCGCATTGACAAATACGCCGACGGGGATTATCCCTGGGTTCAGCCGGTGTCGCAGGATTTCTGCTTGATTTAGACTGACTTGCCGCCGACTCTCGGCAAAAACAAAACCGATAAAATCGGGCCGGGCTTCGTTAACGTAATCAATGTCGCAGTCCTGCGATAACCCGCAAATTTTTATTTTCATTCAGAAACTTCTCCTCTGAATAAGGCTAGGGCCTGCTTTTTATTTTCACTGCGCATCAATGTTTCCCCAATTAAAACGGCATCAACCTTATGCTCCTTTAATAAGGCAACATCTTGCGGGGTTCGGATTCCGCTTTCGGCGACGAAAAGTAGGTTTTCCGGCACTAAATTCCGCAGTCTGATGCTCGTATTAAGATCCACCGCAAAGGTTCTCAAGTCGCGGTTGTTGACCCCGATAATTCTGGCCCCGGAGGATAAAGCTGTTTTGATTTCTTCCTCCGTATGCACCTCTACCAGCGCCGAAAGTCCCAACCCATGCGAAATATGCAAGAACTCGCTCAAAACCTCTGGGTTCAGCAAGGGGCAAATTAGTAGGATTGCCGAGGCCCCGCAAGTCTTGGCCTCATAAATCTGGTAGCTGTCGACAATGAAATCCTTGCGAAGCAGAGGCAGATTGACCACTTGGCTGATCTCGGCGAGGTACCTTGTCTGCCCTAAGAAAAAGTCGGGCTCCGTGAGCACGGATATTGCTGCGGCTCCGGCCTCCTCATAATCCTGGGCAATCTGGAGGTAGGGAAAATCACGGGCAATGAGGCCTTTTGAAGGCGACGCTTTTTTGATTTCGCAAATAAACGACAGGACTTCTGCTCCCAAAGCCTTTTCAAATGGGAAGCCGGTTGCTGGATCTAAGGCATCCGCCTCCGCCCTGACTTGAGACAAAGGCTTGATCTCCTTGAGCTTTATCACCCGCTCCCGAGTACGCTTGACAATTTGTTCCAGCATTATTGCAGCACCTCATGGGAATATTTGGTGAACGCGACAAGCTTGCTGAATGCCGCCCCGTTGTCGATCAGTTTTCCAGCCAGTTTCAGCGCAGCGGCGATCGATTCGACCTTGTCGGCCAGGTACAGACAGAGCGCCGAGTTCAGCAAGACCACCTCGCGTTTTGCTCCCTGCTCGGTACCGTCTAAGATGCGACGCGTAATCTGGGCATTTTCCTCCGGATTACCGCCGATCAGATCTTCCAGGGAGCAGTAATTCAATCCCAAATCTTGCGGATCAATATAATAATTCTTGAAGGTGCCATTATCAATCTCACATACTTTGGTCCGGGTAGTCAGGGTCGCTTCATCTAACCCATCACAGCCGTGAACAACCATGCCCCGTCTGACCCCTAAGTTAGAAAGCACTTTGGCCAATGGCTCAACCAGCCCTTCGTCATAAACTCCCATGAGTTGCAGCCGAGCCCCGGCCGGATTAGCCAGGGGACCTAAGATGTTAAAAATGGTGCGGACGCCCATTTCTTTGCGTACGGGAGCGCTGTGCTTCATCGAACGATGATAGATCTGGGCAAACATAAAGCAGATCCCGATTTCTTCCAGCAGTCGCCGGCTTTGTTCTGCCGAAAGGTCAATATTGATACCCAGCTTCTCCAAAACATCGGCGGCCCCGCTTCTGCTGGAGACGCTACGATTGCCGTGCTTCGCTACCGGAACGCCACTGGCTGCCACGACAAAGGCAGTGGTCGTAGAGATGTTGAAGGTGCCGACCTCGTCACCGCCGGTCCCCACAATATCCATAACCTCCAGTCTATGCTCAAGCGTTACCGCCTTTTCCCGCATAGCCAGAGCGCTACCGGTAATTTCCTCGATACTCTCGCCCTTCATGCGCAAGGCGGCCAAGTAAGCTCCCATTTGCGCCGGTGAAGCGCTGCCGTCCATCATTTCCCCCATTACGGCTTTCGCTGCCTGATAATTCAAGTTTTCTCCTTTAATGACTTTGCGAATCGCCTCAACGATCATCTTCATTCTCCTCCCAAAAAATTTATTAAAAGGGTCCGACCTTGCGGAGTCAAAATTGACTCAGGATGAAACTGAACCCCGTAGACCGGATAGTCCCGGTGTTTGACCGCCATGATTTCTTCGTCCTCAGTCCGCGCGATCACCTGAAGCTCGGCCGGCATCGTTTCTTCCAGCGCCGCCAGGGAATGATACCGAGCACCTTCTACAGTTGCCGGTATGCCGGCAAAAAGCGGATCGGCCGTATCCAGTTTGATTTTTGAGGACTTGCCGTGCATTAGAGTTTTGGCGTAAGTAATTGTGGCCCCAAAGGCTTCACAAATTGCTTGATGCCCCAGACAAACCCCGAGAACCGGTATCTTACCGGATAAATATCTCAGTACATCGAGGCAGATTCCCGCGTCGGCCGGTCGGCCTGGTCCCGGGGAGAGGATAATTGCCTCCGGGGCTAAGGCTGCGATTTCCGCAACGCTAAGCTCATCGTTGCGGATCACCTTGATGTCAGGATTAATGGTGCCGATAAGTTGATACAGGTTATAGGAAAAGCTGTCGTAGTGGAATAAGCTTATAGTCCGCCGCTAATTCCTGGGCCTCTTCTAGACTGGGTCGGTGCATACCGCGCATACCACCACTCCTTTTTGCTAAAATGAAATGCAAAAAACCCGCCCATGACAGAATTAGTCAAGGACGGGTTTGTAGATCATAATATCAAAACCCGCGGTGCCACCTTGTTTTGCGGAATGACCCGCACACTTGTCGGAATACCAACATATTCCCGGCAACTCACGTATGCCCTCACGTCGCAGAATACTCAGCAATAGCAATCGCCTTTGACTGCGCCCTCGGTGGTCCATTTAATACGCTGCGTTCTGCCGGTTCCCAGCAATCCCGGCTCTCTGGAAGTGCACGATGTATTTTTATCTCCACCTCATCGGTTTGATGGACGGTATTTTTTTGTTGTAGATTAAGTTAGCACACTTAATTATATTAGTCAAACACTTTATTTTTTTTTATATTTTCGGGTTGGCAGAAATAGATTCAGTTGGTATTAGCGGTTTGTTTTTTACTATGTCCTCAACTTCTTCGAATCCCTTAGGAAAGGCGTAATTGTAACGCGCGGGCAGGGCAAAGACGTATTTAGAATTGCGGCCGAGTTCGCTTGGTCCGATTGGGGCCGCGCCCACGCTAAATTTTAAGTCCTGCAAAGCCTGCCATTGAGCTAAGGTAAATACCATAATCGGTATATCCTGTCTTGGCACCTCCTTAGTCCATTGCGGATGCCGGATGCTTACAATCGGACCAGTCTCGATAACCTTGCCGCTCTTTTGACCCTCAATCGCCACACCTTCCCATTTAGTGCTGACAATCGAATAATTGGCCCAGGGCTTTGGCAATTTAAAATCAAAGCCGTACTGGGTATTCTGATAAACGAACGAGGAATTATCAATATAGGTGCCCAAGGCCACCTCATCGATCAGCCATTTGTTTTCAAGGTTTCGAACGATCAGGTCAATCGGCCGTTTGGCCGCGAAGCCGCCCTGGGTTTGCTCCAGACTGGTTAATTCGATGATCTCCCCTTTGACCTTATAACTCCCATCCGCTAATTTTTCATTGCTTATGATTTCAATGCGATCCGGCCAAGGGCTGGAAACTAAACGGCCCGGGGCATTCTGTGGGTCGCTTTGCCATTTTTGCAGCAGGTTTGGCGAAACCAGACCGCCGTAATGCTCCTGCATATTGGCTTTAACCGTATCGGCCGGTGCCAGGAGCAAGACCATCTGCAGTTTTTTGCCAAGGGTTTCCACGACACTGACTACCGCTTGTTTGGCAAATTCATCATTTGGGGCCGGAACATTATTGCCGGGTGCCGGAGCCCCTCCTTTAGAGCAGCCGACTAAGGACACCAGCAAAAGTAAAACAAACAGCCACAATAAGCCTTTCTTCAATTCATTTAGCCTCCTTAAAAATACCTTTAACCCTTTCAATTATCCTTCCAAAAATATCTATGTGTTTTGGCACTTGGTACTTGATACTTAGGATACCGCGATCTATGGTTATAATTCCTTATATTTACTTAAAAATTTGTCGGTTAACCAAGGCATCTCCCTCCTTAATCCGCCGCTTGATTCAGCTGCCGTATCCATTCCTGTTTCCGGTCTGACTTGGCAGCCGCTGTCAGGTTAATCCGCAATCCGCAATCCGCAAATCCAGATTAAGCCAGTATTATCCCGGGACATTCGTTGTTATCACACTTTTAAGTTAGTAGGGCGCAGATACGATTCAATGTATTTCCGCACGCCGGCCGCCGGTTTATAGATTCCATAATGCCCTTCACATAAGATATCGGCTTCCAGGCTGAGCAACCGCTCCATTGAGGTGCGCCATTTTTTCAGGTCCGAGCCCCATTCCCGGTTAAAAGGGCCGTGGATATCCTGTCCGAACAGCACTTTTAAGCCGGCGCAGCGGCACAGGATGGATAGACTTCCCGGGGTATGCCCCGGGGTATGGAGAAATTGAAATTCAACCTCCCCCATAGTCAAAGTTTCATTATCCTTTTTAATGACCCGGTCCACTTTGACCGGCTGGTACCTTACCCCATACCATTCGGCAGCTGTCAAAACCGGATTGCCGTTCTCTATGGCATCCAGTTCCAGCTGATGCGCGAAAACCAAAGCCCCCGTCTGCTCCTTTAGCTGTTTTAACCCGCCAATATGATCAATATGACCATGGGTGACCAGGATATATTTAATGTTTTGCGGCGAAAACCCGCACTTTTTTACGTTCTCCAGGATCTGCTTGCTCCCCCGGCCGGCCCCGGCATCTATTAAAGCCAGCTGATTTTCGGATTCTACTAAATAAACACAGCAGTCGTCGCCGTGAGACAGATTCGCTCCTCCCACCTGATACACCTGCGGACAGATGCTTATCGCCATGCTTAAGTACCCCCATTCATGGTTTATTTGGTTATGATTCAAGTATAATCCTACTCTGGAATTCAGCAAAGAGGGTTTAATTTAAAGAGAGTATTAATCATGAAAGGTAAAAAATCAATTAAAATAAAACACCCGCAGAGTTTTTCCGCTTATTATCCGGCCGAACTCCAAAGGTGCTTATAGATCGATCAGCTGCTAATACAATAATGTCTTACTTAATAAATAAATTCACTACTTAACAAATAAGAAGTAGGCTAAGATAATAATTCCCAAAACTATTCTGTACCAGCCAAAAACTTTAAAGTCGTTGTTTCTGATGTATTGCATTAAAAATTTGATGGCTATGATAGAAACCGCAAAGGCTACGGTCAATCCAGTGATTAAAACGACCATTTCCGAACCCGTAAAAGCAAAACCGAATTTCATTAGTTTTAAGGCGCTGGCGCCAAACATGATTGGAATAGACATAAAAAATGAGAATTCCGCCGCAATAGGCCGGGAAGTTCCAAGCAATATCGCGCCCAGGATTGTTGCCCCTGAACGGGAGGTTCCTGGTACTAAACTTAACACTTGAAACAAGCCAATTCCGAATGCCGTTTTATAAGAGAGTTCAGAAAAATCACTAACCTGCGGCGTCTTGTTTTTATTTTTATTTTCAATACAGATAAAAAGTATTCCATATATGATCAACATAATTGAAACCGTAACATAGTTGTAGAAATGCTCATCCAGCCAATCATCAAAAATTACCCCTAATACCCCAGCGGGAATAACCCCAATTAATACCTTTAACCAAATAAACATAGTATTTTTCTTTTCGGTCGGCGTTTTCTTCGATGAAAAAGGATTCAACTTGTTAAAATACAGCAATACTACCGCCATTATCGCGCCAAGCTGAATAACGACCAAAAACATTTCTTTAAAAGCATCGGTCATATTAAGCTTTATAAATTCATCGGCTAAAATCATGTGTCCGGTGCTGCTGATAGGCAGCCACTCTGTAATACCTTCAATGATCCCTAAGATAATCGCCTTAACAATTTCCATGAATTCCATTCCGGTATACTCTCCTTTTTATTATTAAAAATAAGCCATTCAGATGATATTGTTTCTTGGCGGGTTGGAGCCGGAATAATAATAAATTTTGAAATAATAAAATAAAGGACCTCAAAGTATGTATGCAAACCCCAGCCCAATTTAGTACTCACATACTTTTAGACGTCCCTCAAAGTTTTTTCTTTCAGATTACCTTTTGGTTTTTATAATTTTTTCAGACAGAAATTTGCTCAATTTGATTTATTCCTCTTATTTCTAAGACAGAAATTTGTTAAATTTGGCTTATTATTATTTAATTGGAGTGTCAAAAGGTTAAATATTAATCAGTGCGTAAATCATAAAAATGCCATCCCAATTTACGGTATTTAGACACGCATAATGGAGAACGCCGGCCAAAAATATATGCCGTATTAATACGCCAAACCCATTTAGTATTAATAGTTGAACAGTGTTCCGGTGAAAAGCGTCTTTTGACACTCTAACCTTATTTTATTTCGCAGGCAGAAATTTGCTCAATTAATCAATTTTAATCTAATTAGTTTTAACCCCATGTTCCCGCAAGTATTTTTTCAGATCCGGAATGTTGATCTCGCCGAAGTGGAAAACCGAGGCGGCCAGCAGGATATCCGCTTGCCCTTCCTGAGCCGCTTCCAGAAAATGCTCCATAGTTCCGGCGCCGCCGGAAGCAATAACCGGCACCTTTACTACGCTTTTTATGCCTTTAAGGAGAGGAATATCATACCCAGTTTTGGC
>CAYXHK010000042.1:11726-12257 GCA_964464665.1 uncultured Syntrophomonadaceae bacterium | reverse complement strand
TGCCATCCCTTAAATGAGGATGGAAACTTAGAAATTCTCACTTTTGCCGACGAGGAAGGCCGCCAGGTTTACCGGCACAGTTCGTCCCATATCTTAGCTCAGGCGGTGCAGCGCCTGTTTTTAGGCACCCGCTTAGGGATTGGCCCAGCTATTGAGAATGGTTTTTATTACGACTTTGACCTGGAGCAGTCTTTTACGCCGCAGGACTTGGAGCGGATTGAAAAAGAGGTAGAAGCGATCATCAAAGCAGATCAGGCCTTTAACCGACAGGAGGTCAGCCGGGATGAGGCGATCCGCATTTTTACGGAGCGCGGTGAAGATTACAAAGTCGAATTAATTAATGATTTGCCGGAGGACGCGACGATCAGTCTGTACCAGCAGGGAGAGTTTTTGGATCTTTGCGCCGGACCCCATGTGCCTTCGACCGGCCGGATTAAAGCTATGAAATTGATGAGTCTGGCGGGCGCGTATTGGCGGGGCAACGAGAAAAATAAAATGCTGCAGCGGATTTATGGAACTTCTTTTAGCAAA
>CAYXHK010000042.1:0-11716 GCA_964464665.1 uncultured Syntrophomonadaceae bacterium | reverse complement strand
TGAACTGGAAGAGTACCTGTTTCGCCTGGAAGAAGCCAAACGCCGCGACCACCGCAAATTGGGAGCTGAGTTGGGGTTGTTTGCCCTCTTAGAAGACGGGCCCGGGTTTCCCTTCTTTTTACCGAAGGGAATGGTGATCCGCAACCAGTTGGAAAGCTTCTGGCGGGAGCTGCATCAGCGCTGGGGGTATCAGGAGATTCGCACTCCGATAATTTTGCGGCGTGGTCTGTGGGAGCAGTCGGGTCACTGGGATCACTACAAGGAAAACATGTACTTTACCCAAATCGATGAGGAAGATTTTGCGGTGAAACCGATGAACTGTCCCGGCGGGATTTTAGTCTACCGCAGCCAGTTGCACAGCTACCGGGAACTGCCGATTCGGCTGGCGGAGATGGGGCTGGTACACCGGCACGAAAAATCCGGGGTGCTGCATGGCTTGATGCGGGTGCGGGCCTTTACCCAAGATGACGCCCACATTTTTGCCCTGAAATCCCAGATCATTCAGGAGGTTAAAGGGGTTATCGAGCTGATCGACCAGGTCTACCGGGTTTTCGGCTTTACTTACCATGTGGAATTGTCGACCCGGCCGGAAAAATCCATGGGCTCAGCAGAGGATTGGGAACAGGCAACCGACGCTCTGCGGGTGGCTATGGAAGAAAAGGGCATGAATTATAAGGTGAACGAAGGGGACGGCGCTTTCTACGGCCCCAAGATTGACTTCCACCTGCGCGATTCCATTGGGAGGACCTGGCAGTGCGGAACGGTGCAGCTAGATTTCCAGATGCCCGAAAAATTTGATCTCACTTATATTGGTGAAGACGGCCAGCGGCATCGCCCGGTAATGATTCATCGGGTGGCTTTTGGCAGTATTGAACGGTTTATCGGCATCTTAATCGAACACTACGCCGGTGCCTTTCCCGTTTGGCTGGCCCCGGTACAAGCCCGGGTAATCCCGATCACTGAACGCCATCATGCTTACGCGCGGCAGGTACAGGCAGAACTCGCGGCTCAGGGTTTCCGGATGGAAATCGATGACCGCAGTGAAAAGGTGGGTTATAAGATTCGGGAGGGGCAACTGGCCCGGATCCCATATTTGTTGGTAGTGGGCGATAAAGAACAGGAAAATGGGACCATTGCCGTGCGCGACCGGGTGCAGGGGGATTTAGGCGCCATGTCCCAGGAAGAGTTTGCGCAGCGTTTAGGCGGTGAACGCACCTGGAACCAGGCGGAATAAAAGCCTAAAATGACAGCCCAGTTAGGATTAACCCCTGTTTGCATAGACAATAATACCGGCAAAATTTAAAACAACAAGAAAGAACGACTGGAAAAAACCGAAAACATCTATAGTTGACAGGATGAGATACGGTTGATATAATAACTCTGTTAAAAACCATTAAATTAAAGTGACATTAAGCAGAAGCCATCCGCTTCTCACCTTACAGCGCGTCTAAGCTGCGGTTAAGGTACTTCGATCGTACGACCGGATTTTTATAAATCTATGCTGGAGTATGTATTTAGCGGGTGGAATTTCCTCCCGTTTTTTGTTTGGGACAATATTTATGTATTATGGGTGGAGGTGGAGGCACATCAGCAAAGACCTGCGTATTAACGACGAGATCCGGGTCCGGGAAGTTCGTTTGGTTGGAGAGACCGGCGAACAGTTAGGCATATATCAGATTAAAGATGCCCTGCGGGAAGGGCTGGAAAAAGGTTTGGACTTAGTGGAGGTGGCCCCTAATGCAAAGCCGCCGGTTTGCCGGCTAATGGATTATGGGAAATACCGCTATGAGCAATCCAAACGGGAACGAGAATCCCGCAAGAAACAAAAAATTATAACGGTTAAAGAGGTTAAAATCAGACCGAAAATCGATGACCATGATCTGGAATTCAAAACCAAGAATGCCGAACGCTTCTTAAAAGAGGGAGACAAGGTAAAGGTAACGGTTATGTTTCGGGGTCGGGAGATTACCCGGCCGGCATTAGGCAAGGCGCTTTGCGAAAGGATGGCCGAACTCTTAAAAGACACGGCCAACGTGGAAAAAGAAGCCAAGCTGGAGGGCCGGAATATGATTATGATCCTTACACCCAAACCCGATTCGGAGCGGGCGCAGGCTTAATATTGCTCGAGATGCATTAATTTAATCTCTGAGATTTGTTAATTTAAGCATAAACAGTTTTCCGATTAAATGCACGAGAGGAGGAGCGTAAGTGCCTAAAATTAAAACCCATCGAGGAGCAGCCAAGCGGTTCAAGAAAACAGCCTCGGGGAAAATAAAACGTGCCAAAGCTTATAAGAGTCATATCCTGGAAAAGAAATCCTCTAAGCGTAAGCGCAACCTGCGCCAGGGAACGATGGTCAGCAACGCTGATGCCCACAAGGTAGCCCGACTGATTCCTTATGCTTAGATTGCCGAAATATATCATTGCAGATTAAAGGAGGTACCGCCCCATGCCTAGGGTTAAGCGGGGTCCAGTTGCCCATCGCAGACACAAAAAGGTATTGAAACTAGCTCGCGGTTATCGAGGGGCTAGATCAAGATCTTATACTATTGCCAGTCAGCAATTACTTAAATCTTTAAGTTATGCCTACGCCCATCGTAAAGATAAGAAAAACGACTTTCGGAAGCTTTGGATTACCCGGATCAATGCGGCTGCCCGTTTAAATGGAATTTCCTACAGCCGGTTAATGTTTGGTCTAAGACAAGCGGGCATCGAGATCAACCGCAAGATGCTGGCCGAACTGGCGGTCAACGACCTGCCCGGTTTTGGCAAATTAGTAGACGTGGCCAAACAAAACCTCAACTAGTTTTACCTAGCGGTTTAACGTTTGATTTTTATTTAAGTGTTGATTGATTATTTATTATTAATCAGCCGGATTATGTTTAAGTCGGATTATTTTAAGCCAGAAGCAAAGCTTCTGGCTTAAAATATTACTTAAAGATCGGTTGAAAAAGTATAGGCTAGAGGGAGGATCTAAAATGGAATACCTGACTTCCCGTCAAAATGGCTTAGTTAAGTATATTCGCTCCCTCGCTCAGCGCAAGGTGCGAGAACGTGAGCGCTGCTTCGTGGCGGAAGGCGTCCGTTTGCTGGAGGAAGCTCTGCAGACTATGGAAAAAGGGGGGCCGTTTATCCTGGAAACGGTTTTAGTTTCCGAAGGATTGCGGCAAAATGAGCGGGAGCAGCAGTTAATTAAAGCGCTGCAAACTGCCGGAGTGAAGCTTTGCTCGGTTTCCAGCGAGATAATGGACTCATGGGTTTCGGCAGCGTGGAACAGTCCGCAGGGCGTGCTGGGCGTAGTGCGTCGCACGCAGCTTAAACCCGGACTGCCGGCAGACAATACCGCAAGATTTTTGGCCAAAGAGCCGCCATTGCTTTTGATTTTGGACCGGATTCAGGATCCCGGTAATTTGGGAACCTTGCTGCGTACCGCGGAAGCCGCTGGAGTGACGGCGGTCTGGCTGCTTAAAGGAACGGCGGATCCGTTTAGCCCCAAGGTGCTTCGGGCAACGATGGGTTCCATCTTTCGGGTGCCAATCGTAACTGACGTAGAAGCCAGTGCGATACGGGAATTAAGGAATCAGGGAGTATGCTTGCTGGCCGCTGGGGTAGAAGCGGCGGCTTTGCTTTATTACGAAGCAGATCTTTCTAAACCGCTGGCGCTCGTTTTAGGGAATGAAGCGAATGGTTTAGCCGACTGGCTGAAAATGGCGAGCGATCAACTGGTAACCATTCCGCTGGCCGGCGCAGTCGAATCCTTGAACGCAGCGGTTGCCGGGGCGGTCATCCTTTTTGAAGTTCGTCGGCAGCGTCAAGCCAAATAACTTGAATTTGCTTTAAGCCATATGCTATAATCAAGCCAAGCAAGATCCTCAAGGGAATAGGGAAAGGTGTGGTAGTTCCATGCTTCCAGCCGAGTTTTTTTGGAGGATTTTTGAGACTACTGGTTCGGTGCTCGCCTATATCATGTATCGGAAGCTGACTATTCAGTAGCACCATCAAGATCCTAAAAATAAAAATGTGATGCGTGGGGCTAGTACCTGGAGGGAAGCTTACAGGGAGAGGACTTCATGACTGCGAAAGTTCTCAAGTCAAAGTCCAGGGAATTCACCCACAAACAGCGGATTGAAGGGTTCATGTCTTAAAGACATGAATTTGGTAGGTCTGGCCGGAGGTTCCCACCGTTATCTGGAGAAATCATTGGAGTGGATCTAGAAGTTTCAGGGCTGTTTTTAAGGCTTTTTTCTAGATTAAGCAGGGTGGTACCGCGGAAGTTAACTTTTACTTTCGTCCCTAAGGGACGAAAGTTTTTTGTTTTAGTGGGGAGGGGAGTCAGGGTGGCACGGCAACCGAAATTGGTCCGGCTGCCAAAATTTTCGTCTTGAGTTTGGAGTCTTGAATAGCAAGGACAAATAAGATGAAACGAGGGTAAATAAAGGCGTTGACTATTTGGGCGACTTAAGTATTAAGCCCCGCCAGTTAAGGATAGGAGGTAAAAACGTTGTACGAGCAGATGCAAAAAATTCAGCGGGAGGCCGAGGAACTGATTCAAGCCGCAGCGGATTTGGCGAGTCTAAATGAGATACGCGTCCGTTTTCTCGGCAAAAAAGGCGAGTTAACTCAAGTTTTACGGGGGATGGGCAAGTTATCCGCAGAGGAGCGGCCCTTGGTAGGAAAACAGGTAAACGAAGTCCGGGATCATCTTGAGGCTCAGCTACAGGAAAAAACCGCCCAGCTGAAACTCGCCGAAAAAATGCATAACCTTAAACAAGAAACCCTGGATGTAACCCTGCCTGGCCGGCGGATTCATTTGGGCCGGAAGCATCCACTGACCCAAGTAATGGATGAGATCAAGGAAATCTTTTTAGGCATGGGCTTTGAAATTATGGAAGGCCCGGAGGTAGAACTCGATTATTACAATTTTGAAGCTTTAAATATTCCCAAAGAACACCCGGCGCGGGATATGCAAGACTCATTCTACATAACGCCGGAGGTGTTGCTGCGCACCCATACCTCGCCGGTGCAGGCGCGCATTTATGAAGCCCGGGTACCAGAGGTGCCGGTTCGGGTTATTGCCCCGGGCAAGGTCTACCGGCGCGATGATGATGCAACCCATTCGCCTATGTTTCAGCAAGTTGAGGGATTTGTGATCGATCAGCGGGTTAGTTTGGCGGACCTGAAGGGTACCCTGTTGGCCTTTGTCCGCCAGATGTTTGGCCAGGACCGGGAAATCCGGCTGCGGCCAAGTTTTTTCCCGTTTACTGAACCGAGCGCGGAGGTGGACGTTTCCTGCGTCATGTGTAACGGGGCCGGTTGTCGGGTCTGTTCGCACACCGGCTGGCTGGAGATTTTAGGGGCGGGGATGGTTCACCCCAAAGTGCTGGAGATCTCGGGTTACGATTCCGAGAAGGTTTCCGGTTTTGCTTTTGGCATGGGGGTAGAGCGTATAACCATGCTGAAGTACGGCATTGACGATTTACGCTTGTTCTTTGACAATGATCTGCGCTTTTTAAGCCAATTTTAATTCTGTTGAATTATTTTGAAGGAGGCCCTGTTGCATGCGAGTTCCCCTTAATTGGTTAAAGGAATATGTGGACCTGGAAATTTCCCCGGAAGAGTTGGCCCGGCAGTTAACCATGGCCGGGATTGCGGTGGAAAATATAGAGCGTTTCTCGGAAACGGAAGTGGTGCTGGAACTGGAGTTGACTCCCAACCGTTCGGACTGTCTCGGGTTAACGAATGTTGCCCGGGAGGTGGCGGCAGTGACCGGAAGCCGGTTGCATCTCCCAGAGATTAGGTTCCCGGAAATAGCGGAGCCGATTGACACCCTGGCAACAGTGGAGATCCAGGCCCCGAACCTTTGCGGCCGTTACTTGGCCCGAATAATCCGGAATGTGCAGATCGGTCCGTCGCCGGCTTGGATGCAGGAGCGTTTACAGGCTGCCGGAATCCGACCGATCAATAACCTGGTAGACGTGACCAATTACGTAATGTTTGAAACCGGACAGCCGCTGCATGCTTTTGATTACGACACAGTTGCGGCGCACCAGGTAATCGTCAGGCAAGCCCGGCCGGGGGAAAAAATGGTTACGCTCGATAATCTGGAACGGGAGTTAGAACCCGAAATGTTAGTCATCGCGGATGCGGCTAAAGCCATGGCTTTAGCTGGCGTGATGGGGGGGCTTTTGACGGAGGTCACCGAAAAGACCCGGACGATTTTGCTGGAATCCGCCCATTTTGACCGGGTAAGTATCCGCCAGACCTCGCGCAAGTTAGGTCTTAGATCCGAGTCCTCCCTGCGTTTTGAAAAAGGAACAGACGTGGAAGGAGCCAGGCTGGCCGCAGATCGGGCCGTCCAGTTAATCGCTGAGATGGGCGCCGGCAATCCGGTGGCCGGGGTGATCGATTGCTACTTAAACCCTCGGCAGCCTTTAAGCCTTTCGCTGCGGGTTTCCCGAACCAACGACATGCTGGGAACGAACCTTAGGCTTCAGGAGATTCAGGAGATTTTGAGTCGGTTGCAGCTTTCTCCTCAGGCAGAGGATGCGGAACGGATCACGGTACAGATTCCCAGTTTTCGCGGGGACCTGGAACGAGAGATAGATTTAATTGAAGAGGTGGCCCGGCTGTATGGGTACGATCGAATTCCGGCTACTTTGCCGAGCGGCGGGACCACCCAAGGGATCAAAACCGAGCGCCAAAAGACGGAAGATAAAACCCGGCAGATCTTGACCGCCTGCGGCTTAAACGAAGTGATTACCTTAAGTATGGTGAGTCCCCGGGTTTTTGACCGCATTGCTCTGCCCCCAGAAGACTCTTTAAGACAGACTTTGGTTTTAGCGAATCCCTTAAATGAAGACCAAAGCGTTTTGCGTACCATGCTGTTGCCGAATCTTTTGGAGGTTGCGGCGCGGAATTATAGTCGTCGGGTAACTGACGCGGCTATTTTTGAGCAGGGTCGCGTATTTTATCCGCGAGCCGAAGCGAGTGCGGAAGTTCTCCCAGAGGAACAGCTGCAGGTCGCCGGTTTGACCATGGGTGATTATTTGCCTGGCTGGAGTTCTACGCCGCAGACCATGGATTTCTTTTACCTTAAAGGCGTGGTTGAGGAACTTCTGAGCAGCCTGGGAGTTAAAACCTTCCGCTTTGCGGCGGCTTCCTTGGGACCGACCTTTCACCCGGGCCGAAGTGCCGAGGTGTTTGGGGCCAGTGCTAAACTCGGTTTGCTGGCGGAGATTCACCCGGATGTGTTGGAAGAGTACGGGATTCCCAAACGGGTTTGGGTATTTCAGCTGAACCTGGAACAGGTGTATACGGAAATGGATGCGGTTAAACGCTATGCGGGGTTAATCCGGTATCCGAGTGTGCAACGGGATCTGGCTCTGGTGATTCCCGATGATTTACCGGCCGCCGGTATTGAAGCGAAGATCCGCGAGACCGGTTATCCGCTGCTGAGTCAGGTGTCACTATTTGATGTATATAGAGGCAAACCGATTGCGGAAGGCCGCAGAAGTTTGGCCTATTCCTTGGTATACCAGGCTCCGGATCGAACCTTGACGGACGACGAAGTGAATAAAAAGCAGGAACAGGTCCGGGCGGCGCTGGCGGAGGACCCGGCGGTGGAACTGCGTTAAGGATTGGTTGCTGGCTTGTAATAATTAATCGGTTTTTTTAAATTGAATGAGCCTCTGATTTGGCTGAGTCCGGTTTTATTAAGTCCCTGATCAGCTTGGTCAGGGGCTTAACCATTTTGGTTTGACTAAACGGGTTGTGGTTTACGCTGCAATTTGATCGCTGTTGCTTCCCCAGGTTCTATGTTCTATTGGGGGAATGCTTTAAGGCCCAATTAGGTGGTTTTATGGATACCAATCCTTTTATCCTGGATTAAAGAGGATTTAGGCAGTTTATGTTGAAAACATTTATAAAATGTAAAATCGCTGCAGGGGGTCGAAACCGTTGAAAGTTTTACCAAAAAAGCAGGATAATCAGGCGCGGGTTGTAGTTAATATATACGGGGAAGAATATATTGTGAAAGGGAATGCCACCCGAGAGCATATCGAAATGATTGCTCAGCAAGTTGATCAGAAGATGGTGCAAATCGTCCACCGCAATCCGCATCTTTCGCAAGCCAGGGTAGCCGTCCTCACCGCCCTGAATTTGGCTGATGAATTAAATCGCCTGCAAGAGGATTATGATAATTTAATAAAACTATTAGAAGACGAGAAACCGGCCGATGGGTTATAATTAAGGGTATGGGATCACCTTGGGTTTAAGGGAGAGAAACTATTGAACAAGAGCCGTTTTGGTCCTACTGTTGGGATATTGCTCCTTGGGTTATTGCTTCTATTATTCCAGGACCATTTAGGCGGCTGGAGTAAAACCGAGCATATAACTAAATTAAATGCTTCGATTATTCCCGCGGCTAATTTTCTGAAGACTCAGCCCGCCAGGGCGGAGATTGCAGAAGACCAAATTCCCGGCAGTGGAATAATGTTGCCTGGGGTTGCCAAAGCACGGTCAGTACCGGACCAATCACAGCAGGGTCTTTTTACCAATCCGGTTACAACCAGACGGTTGGCTTTATTGCGCCTGGAGGATATCGGGCCGGGTGGCAATTACAGCACCCCTGAGGATTTAGGCCGATTAAGGGCAGTCATTGATTATTTGGATATAGAAGGCATTCCATTTCAGGTTACGGTAGTCCCCCGCTATATGGAGCTGAAACCGGACGGGATCTGGGAGAATCGGGGCCTGGATGATTTTTTGTTAGCCCCGGAGTCCCAAGCTTTTGTGCATATGCTTTATTATATCCAGTCCCGGGGAGGGGTGGTGGGGATTCATGGTTATTCTCACCAGTATGGTTCGGTAAAACGTCCGGATAATTTTCAGGATACCTTTGTGGGTAATGAATTTGCCGTAAACGGAGCGGAGGATTCGACCAGCTTGGACTACGCCCGGGAGAGGTTTGAACTCAGCTTAAACGCTCTTGAAAATATCGGTATCCAACCCGCTTTTTGGGAGACGCCGCATAATGTCGCTACCCCGCAGCAGCAAGATGTATTTCGTTCTGGGATCGGCATTCAGTATGAATCTTTACAGAAAAAAGATGAAAAGCCGGTCTACCTGACCAACCAAAATTCCTTTGGGTCCCCAACCCAAGGCTCAGTATACATACCTACCCCCCTTTACTATATCGAAGGGGGGGTAAAAAGTTCGGCCATGGTCGATTCGCTTATCAAGCGATTGCCTTTCTTTAATGGGGTGGCTAGTTTTTTCTATCATCCTTTTTTAGAATTTAGTTTTTTAGAACCGGTACTCGACGAAGCGGGGCAACCGGTAATCGTGGATGGACTGCCTCTTTACGTGTACCAGGAGGATAAAATTTCCCATTTAAAAAAGATAGTGAATGGTCTTCGGGATAACCGTTATAGCTTTGTCAGCATTTACGACTTGATTCCCTTTACCCCAGGCCACCGCGTAAGTCTTACCGAATCCAATTCCGACCCTAATGCGGTTTTAACCGGAGATTTTGACGGAGACGGTGAGGATGAATTCGCCGATTACAACGGTCGGCAGGTGTCCGTAGTGGAGTATGATTCCCGGCTGCCCCGTTACCGAAATGACGTCTCGCAGTCGGTTTGGCTGGATGAACTCGAGGAATATGGTACCCTTAAACTATTAGTGGGGGATTTTAATAATGATAACCGGGATGACCTGCTCCTTTACAGTCAGTCGGAGGGTAATTGGTGGGTAGCCCATAGTAAGGCAGACCATTCTTTTTCAACTCCCGAGGCCTGGCTGGTCGGCTGGGGAAAAGGGCCGGAATGGGTGCCTTATACCGGTGACTTTAACGGGGATGGTCTGCACGATCTGCTGGTCTACTCAAAGAGGGATAACCATTGGCAGACCGCCATTTCGGCGAAGCATTGGGCTATTCCCCAAAACGCTTCTATCAGTGGCACGGAGACTGGTTATAGTTATTTAGCGATTGCGGATACTAATGGGGATGACAAAGATGATCTGATTACTTATAGCCCTTCCCGCGGCTTGGTACAGGTGACTTTAAGTGAAGGCCTGTATTTTGATCAGCCGCAAACGTGGCTAAAAGGCTGGATTACCGGGAAAAATTTTCAGGTAGGGGATATAAACGGGGATGATTTAGCGGACGTGGTATTAAACAACCCAGTGGACGGAATGTGGTTTTTGGGAATCTCTTTAGGGAACCGATTTATTCCGCAAAGCACCACTTTTGGGCCTTGGTCCGCGGGCATGAATCGGAACGGGCTGCTGGGGGATTTTGACGGCAACGGCAAAACGGATATCGGTTCTTGGTGCCATTCCGCGGAAGCGGGCGGGGACTGGATCGACATAGCCTACAGTTACCAAAGTTAGAAAGATTGATCGGAAAGCCGTACCTGGGGTAGAAACGCATCAGCATTGGGTATTTAAGAGTGCGTAAGCAATTGGAATTAATTTTTAGCCGAGTAAATTAAAGGTCTATTAATAAGTTAAATATGAGATCAGGAAAGTTTAGCAGGAGGAAAGATAATGAAGTTGCGGGAGATTTACGAACAGGCAGTTCGTCTGGGCATCGAAGCCGATGTCCGGGGAGAAACGGAAATAAAACGGTTATTGGAGCAAAATGAAAAAGAATACCAGGACTTAAAAGGGGAAGATAAACCTTTCTATGACCAGGATCGTTTGTTCAATCCTTTCGGCGATACCCGCGTGCTCCACGGAGACGGAGAGCAGGAGATTAAGACGGTTTTAGCCGGGATTGACATGGAGGTCGGGGAGGTCCTTTTGGCGGATCGTCTGCGCGAGAAAGGGCGGGGGATCGATTTGATCATTGCCCATCATCCGGAAGGGAAAGCGTTGGCCGCGCTGCATGAGGTGATGCATCTGCAGGAGGATATGCTCTATTCGCTGGGGGTGCCGATCAATGTGGCGGAAGGGGTTATGGCCAGCCGGATTTCAGAAGTGCAGCGGGGAATTATGCCGCTGAATCACAACCGGGCGGTTAATGCGGCGCAGATTTTGGATCTGCCCCTGATGTGTGTGCATACGCCGGCAGACAATCTGGTGGTTCGCTACCTGGATCAACTGTTTGCGGAAAAGCAGCCGTTTACCGTGGGAGAGGTAGTGGCCGCCCTTAAGGCCATCCCCGAATATCAGGAAGCCCGAAAAGTAAAAGCCGGGCCGGAAATAACCGTTGGTTCGGAAAAAAGACGGGCTGGTAAGATCTATGTTGATATGACCGGGGGAACCAGCGGGGCGGAAGTGGTTTATGAAAAGCTGGCGGCCGCCGGGGTCGGCACAATTATTGGGATGCACATGCCGGAAAAACATAGAACCGAAGCCGAGAAACACCATTTAAACGTAATCATTGCGGGGCATATTGCGAGTGATTCCTTAGGTCTGAATCTTTTCCTCGATTCTCTGGAAAAACAGGGACTGGAGATAATTCCTTGCTCCGGACTGATTCGGGTACACCGTATTTAGTGTTTTAGTGCTTTTGGCGGTTTAAGCCCCCTATAAACAGATGGATTGACGGTTCATTAAGAATTGGGCAGCGCAACCTGTTTGCAGGCGGGTTGCGCTATCGTTTGCCGGAAAGTCGGGATCATGGGAACTCTGTGGACTATACCCTGGCTGCCCGGATACTTTAAGACTAAGTATTTTAAGACTAAATTTAGGTACAGCAACTGGGAATATT
>CAYXHK010000041.1:9289-12266 GCA_964464665.1 uncultured Syntrophomonadaceae bacterium | reverse complement strand
CTGAGACACAGGAGAACCGTCCCCTTGTGTCACCTTTTAGGAATGGAGGAACTGATTTGTTAGCTAAAGACATTATGACTCACCAGGTGGTTACGGTGACGCCCGATATGCTGGTGCCCGAGGTGGCCAAGCTGTTAATTGAACATAAGATCAGCGGCGTGCCGGTAGTTAATGCGGATCACGAATTAATCGGGATTGTGAGTGAAGGGGATCTGATTTCCAAAGAAGCAAACCTGAAAACCCCCCCGGTTTTGTCCCTGCTGGGCGGTTTCATCTATTTGGAAAGCCCGAACCGTTTTGAAACAGAACTGCGTAAAGTTACCGCAGTTAGGGTGAAAGATATGATGACCAAGAAGGTGATTGCGGTTAGCGAGGATACCCCGGTTAGTGAAGTGGCCTCGATCATGGTCGAGAAAAGGATTAACCGGGTGCCGGTGCTGCGTCGCAAGAAACTGGTGGGCATTATTACCAGGGCCGATATCGTGCGGTCGTTTATAGCCGGTGATTGATGATGCGGAGAGTGGCCTGGATCGAGATAGATCTTCCGTCGATTGCGCATAATATTCGGGAACTGCGCCGGCTGCTTGAGCCGCAAACCCAGCTGATGGCCGTGGTCAAGGCCAACGCCTACGGGCACGGGGCCTTAGAGGTCAGTCAAGTCGCCGTAAATAGCGGTGCTGATTGGCTGGGCGTGGCGGTTTTAGATGAAGCAGTCGTGCTGCGGAATTTCGGGGTAGAGGTGCCGATTTTGATTTTGGGTTACACCCCGGAAGAACAGGCGGAGGCCGTTGTGGAAGCCGATATTCGGCAAACTGTGTTCAGTTATTCTTTAGCCGAGGCTTTATCTGAGGCAGCCCTTAAGCTTGGCAAGCCGGCCCGAATCCACTTGAAGCTGGATACGGGCATGGGCCGGATTGGTTTTCCGGCAGCTGAAATGTCTCTGGCTGAAATCTTGCGGATCAGAGCTTTGCCGGGTTTAGTTATCGAAGGCGTGTTTTCCCACTTGTCAACCGCAGATGAGGCAGACAAGGAGTTTACTTTATCACAGCTGGACTTATTCAATCAATTGTTAACCAGATTACAGGAGGCGGGTATAGAAAAACCGATTCGGCATATAGCTAACAGCGCCGCCATTATTGACCTCCCGGAAAGTCACCTGGATTTGGTACGGGCGGGGATTGCCATTTACGGAATTTACCCCTCCCTATATGTGAATCATCAGAAAGCAGATCTGGTGCCTGCCATGTCACTCAAAGCGCAGATTACCCAGGTTAAGGAAATTAAAGCCGGGACCGGGATAAGCTACGGACGCACTTATATTGCAGAGCGTCCCACCCGGATTGCGAGCTTAGCCTTAGGTTACGCCGATGGCTACCCGCGGGTGTTGTCCAACAAAGGGGAGGTACTGGTGCGGGGGCAGCGGGCGCCTATAGTCGGAACCGTTTGTATGGATCAGTTTATGATCGATGTGGGGCATATCCCTGGGGCGCAGGCCGGCGACGAAGCCGTAATTATGGGCCGGCAGGGAGATCAGTGTATTTTAGCGGAGGAAATCGCGGAAAAGGCCGGGACGATCAATTATGAAATCGTAACCCGGATTGGTTTAAGGTTACCGAAAATATTTAAATAAGACTTAACAGACTTTAACCCAAAACTTTCTGGGAGGTGCCTCTTTTGCCAGTGTTAAAAAGGATAATGGTTAGTTTGCCTGAAAGCATTATTGCTGAGATAGACGGGATTGTCTCCATTGAGAAGGTTAACCGCAGTGAGTTTATTCGAGAAGTGATGCTGCTCTACATCGCGGAACGGAAAAGACAGACGCTGCGGGAACAAATGAAGCGGGGCTACGCGGAGATGGCTCAAATTAATCTAACCCTGGCCATCGAGGGGATTGCCGCTGAAACGGAAGTAAGCTGGTATTTGGAGCGAAACTGGCGGAGTGAGAAGAAATGACGGTTAAACGAGGCGAGATTTATTACGCTGAGTTAAGTCCGGTGGTTGGCTCCGAGCAGGGCGGCACGAGACCGGTCTTGGTGGTGCAAAACGATATTGGGAATCAGTACAGTCCGACCACCATCATTGTGGCGATTACCTCTCAGATCAGCAAAGGCAAACTGCCTACCCACGTGGAGATCAAAACGGAACGGAGTGGCCTGGAAAAGGACTCTGTAATCTTGGCTGAGCAAATTCGGACTATTGATAAAAAAAGGTTGAAACATCGGGTAGCGCAGCTGGATGAGGAGAGTCTCCTGAAAGTGAATCAAGCCTTGGAAATCAGCTTGGGTTTAGTGAATATCTAGGAGCAGACAGGCCAGGAGGCCTTTTTTTCTTAGGGGGTGTAGTCTATTCGGCCTTTAATTGGAATTACCGGGTCTTTTGACCGCAGGAAACAACAGGTTTATCTGCGGCAAGCCTATCTGCAGGCGGTGACGGCGGCCGGCGGACTGCCGGTCGTGTTGCCGGTGGGAATCGAAACCGCGGCGATTCCGTTTTATCTGGAGTACCTGGACGCGCTGATCTTATCGGGTGGCGGGGATATTGGGCCCGCTTTTTTTGGGGAATCGCCGCAGCCAGGGTTAGGCGAGGTCTCTATGGAACGGGATGAGTTTGAACTGGAGCTATCTGTTCAGGCTTTTAAGCGGGAACTGCCGATCTTAGGGATCTGTCGGGGGATGCAGATCTTAAACGTGTCGGCTGGCGGAGATCTGTATCAGGACCTGCCAAGTGAATACACGCAGGCTTCGTTGATTCAGCATCAGCAGGAACTGGGGGCGCTTTCGTCAAACTTCCACCCGGTGCAAGTGGCGGTTGACAGCCGATTGGCGCGGTTATTGAATTTGCCTGAGGCAGCGGGACGGGCTGCGGCCAGTCCCGGTTTTACTATTTCGGTAAACAGCCGGCATCATCAGGCTGTCCGCAAACTGGCTGCCGGGTTTGAGGTTTCAGCTTACGCTCCGGATGGGGTTATCGAGGCGAT
>CAYXHK010000041.1:7471-9279 GCA_964464665.1 uncultured Syntrophomonadaceae bacterium | reverse complement strand
CCGGGGCAGCCTGGTGATTGGGGTGCAGTGGCATCCCGAGGATATATGGGAGGCGGGCCCCCGTTTTCTTGGCCTTTTTCAGGGCCTGGTGGAAGCGGCGGCGCACAGACGAAGGGGGTAAGAGGAGAATCATGATCGATCAATCGATCAAAGCAATAGCCGGGGGCCGGGTTATCACCATGACCGGTCAAGTCTACGATCCGGGCATTGTTTTGTTTCGCGACGGGGTAGTCTTGGAGGTTGGTTCGCGTTTAGCCATCCCGGACCAAGCGGAGGTGTTTTCAGCCGAGGGCAAAGTGGTTATGCCGGGTTTGATTGACGCGCACTGTCACGTGGGGATTACTGAAGAGATATATCAGCGGGAGGGGGATGACCTTAACGAGTTTAGCGACCCGATTACTCCTCATTTAAGGGCCTTGGATGCGATCAATCCCGATGATTTAGCTTTTATGGATGCGGTGCGGGGTGGAGTGACGACGCTGGGCATTGCCCCCGGCAGCGGCAATGTAATCGGCGGGCAGTCGCTGGTGCTTAAAGCCTGGGGCGCTACGGTTGACGCCATGGTGCTTAAGCACCCGGCAGGCTTAAAGGTGGCCCTTGGCGAAAACCCGAAACGTTGTTACGGTGAGAAACAAAAGGCCCCGATGACTCGCATGGCTACAGCCGGGTTGCTGCGGCAGACCCTGGTCGCGGCTCAGCAATACGGCCAAAAGCTCATGGCTCAGGCATTAAAAGGAGGCGAGGCACCGGAGCGTGACCTGAAATTGGAGGCAGTCTGGGAAGCCCTGCAGGGGAAAATGCCGGTAAAGGTTCACGCCCACCGGGCCGATGATATCCTTACGGCCCTGCGGATCGGCGACGAGTTTAGTCTGCAGCTCACGCTGGAGCACGGCACCGAAGCCTATAAACTGGCGGATGAATTAGCCGCAAGAAAAATCCCGGTCGTGGCCGGGCCGAATCTGACTACTCGGGCTAAAGTTGAACTTAAAGAAAAGAGTTTTAAGACCCCGGGTCTTTTGGCCCGAGCCGGGGTGAAAGTGGCCCTGATGACCGATCACCCGGTCATCCCGATTGAGTATCTTTCCCTGTGCGCGGCTTTGGCCGTAAAAGAGGGCATGGACGAAGACGCTGCGCTGCTTGCTGTTACCCTAAACCCTGCGGAGATTTTGGGAGTGGCGGAGCGGGTCGGGAGCCTCAGTCCCGGGAAAGACGCGGACCTGTTAGTGCTTTCCGGTCCGATCCTCGATATCCGAACCCGGGTGGAACAGGTCTTCATCAATGGCAATTTGGTTCGCGCCAAGCCGTGAGTTCAAGTTGTGAGTTTTGGCGGGTAACCTGATTCCCAGCCGGCGCATATGCTGGTGTATACGGGGGGATCGGTTATGGAAAGAGGAGACCTGGTAGCCATCTATCTGCAGGGGGAGGCGGTTTTATTCTGTATAATCGGCTTGTATCAAGACGAAGTCGATGGGGAGGTTATGGCGATTCTCGCTTTGATTAACCCGGAGCAGCTGCGGCATATCCCGCTGGAGCTTTTGCAGAATAATCAATTAGAGCCGATAACCTTAATCCATTAAACGAAGCCAAATGACCTAAAAGGGATAAATAGAAAGATAAAAAGAGATAATGGATCAAAGGATCAAAGAAAATGAAGAACATGAGCAAAGCCGGATGCGTGGTCAGGTTTTGCTCATGTTCTTATTAAAGTTCAAGTAAGGTCTTAAGTTTCAGTTCTTTAAAGCAGCTCGCTTAACTTAAATAAAAGTTCAAGGCTTTAAAGGTTTGGATATAAGGCCTGGGATTACCAG
>CAYXHK010000041.1:1836-7412 GCA_964464665.1 uncultured Syntrophomonadaceae bacterium | reverse complement strand
TCTTGGTGGCTAGTGCTTGCAGTTCCGCTTTTTCCGCTTGGCACGTTGAACAGAGACCGAAAAAGTCGAGTCGGCAGCGTTCAATTTGGCGAGAACCATCCTGTTTGACTTTTTCAATTAAACGGTCTATCCCCGGCAGCATCAGATCTTCGATCATCCCGCAGTTGGTACAGAAAAAATGAGAGTGTTCGGTCGGAATCCCGTCAAACCGACGGCGTTCTTCCGGGGCACCTAAATCTAAAACTAAACCAACTTTGGTCAGCATTTCCAGGGTGTTGTAAATTGTGGCTAAACTGATGGTCGGGTATCTTTCTTTCAGGTCGCTGTAAATGACTTCAGCACTGGGGTGTTCGCGGGAGCGCTGGAGATAATCCAAAACTACCAAGCGTTGATGTGTAACCTTATAACCGTGGCTTTTCAAGCGGCTGATGTAAGGTTCAAGATGTTTCATAATGCTGATCGTCCTTTTATTTTTATAATTTTTAAATTTTTATATTCTAATTTAATAAACATAGTATCTAAAAAGTTATTAAAAATATAGTAGCATTGACTCTGGAATCTGTCAATATTATCGGTTGAATTGTTCGGGGCGTCGGCAGGATTTACGGCTTTAAGTGGCGAATTAATTGGCAAAACTAGGCTGGGGAGGTCTAATAAAAAGCGCTGTTTGGCGAAAAGAGGAAAGTGACGTCAGGGGAAAGCGGCAGCTGGTCTGAGCGCATTCCCGGCTTACCAAGGTTATATTCATTTTATAGATGCTTCCCCTCTCCTTGCTTATTATTTATGGCTAAGGAAATTTGGATTACATTTATTTTCAACCCCAAGGATATACAAGGATATATGATAAATTAGGATACATAATGATATATAATGGTATATATGAGGTTAAAGATGGTGAAGGATAAGTGTTAGTCTTAAGAACCAGCCGCATAGAGGAAACCTTCAAGATTGGCCAGCTCATCGGAGCGGCCTTAAATCCGGGAGACATCGTTTGTCTGCACGGAGATTTAGGGGCAGGTAAAACGGTTTTAACCCAGGGTATTGCTCGGGGGATGGGCATTAACCAGCTGATTAACAGTCCTACCTTTACGCTTGTCAATGAATACGCTGGTCGGATTCCTTTGTACCACCTCGACCTTTATCGTTTGGCAAAACCAGCCCAATTAGAACAGATCGGCTGGGAAGAGTATGTTTTTGGCCCGGGAGTTGCTGTAATCGAATGGCCGGAAGTATTGAACCCGTTTTTGCCGGCCGATTATTTAAAAATAACCCTGGAAAAAGATTTATCAGCCGGGGAGGATTGCCGGTTGCTTACCCTGGAGGGGCTGGGGCCTATGGGACACCGGCTGAGTGAACGGCTGCGGCCCGCCTTAAACGCCTTTTGGGGGCCAGGAGTTCCGACTGGCCGCCAGCCAGCCGGGCCGGATTCAATGGAAAAGGGGTGATTTTTTGCGGGTATTGGGCATAGACAGTGCGACCCTTGTCGCCGGGATGGCGGTAGTTGATGGGGAACGGGTGATCGTGGAAGGTTTTCTGCAAACCCGCAAGACTCACTCGGAACGGCTTTTGCCCTTAATTGATTTTTGGCTGCGCGAGGCGGAACTTTCTCTGTCCGATCTCGACGGGATCGCGGTTACGTTGGGTCCGGGCTCGTTTACCGGGCTTAGGATCGGCTTGGCTACGGCCAAAGGCCTGGCTCTGGGCGCGGGCAAACCCCTCCTGGGCATTCCAACCCTGGATGCCTTAGCCTTGAATTTAACCGGCGTGCCCGGGTTTATTTGTCCGATTCTGGACGCCCGAAAGTCCGAGGTTTATACGGCAGTCTACGTATCCCCCGAATCCGGCCGTTTAATTCGGCTGACCCGGTATTTAGCGGTTTCCCCGGTTTGGTTATTGGATTGGCTGCGGCAGGGAATTGAGCCGATTTTAGAGCCGGGAATCGAAGTTATTCCCGGTTTTAGTTCAGAAAATAAAAACCCGGAGCAATCCGCCGGGGAGCAGTTGCTTACTGACCAGCTGGCCCCGGTTAACTTCTTGGGCGATGCAGTGCCGGTTTATGGGGAATTGATCCGGGAAAATCTGGGCCATCGGGCTAAATTCACCTTAGCCCCACACGCGGGTCTAAGGGCGTCTCAAGTCGCATTTTTGGGCCAAAAGGCGCTGAGTCAAGGCCGAATTGATGATTACCGGCTGCTTCGGCCCATCTATATTCGGGCTTCTGAAGCGGAATTAAAATGGAAAGAGGGAAAGCTGCGTTGAAATTCGAGTTTAAACCAATGTCCGAATCAGACCGCTTAAATTCCGGCAATGTCTCGTCCAATGCCAAAATAGAGGTCAAACCAATGTCTGAGTCGGACCTGCCCGAGGTTATGGAAATTGAAAAAGTTTCCTTTCCGACTCCCTGGTCCAAAGAGTCTTATTTAGCGGAGCTGGAAAATGATGGCACTCAGTATCGGGTGGTACGGCTGGATGGTAAACTGGTCGGTTACGGGGGGATGTGGTTGATTGTCGATGAAGCCCATATCACTAACATTGCGGTCCATCCCGATTTTCGGCAGCAGAGGATCGGGGAGCGGCTGATGACGGAACTGATCGGCCTGGCCAACCAACATAAATTGACCGGGATCACCCTGGAGGTGCGGCCGTCCAATCAGGGAGCGCTCCGCCTGTACAACAAGCTGGGCTTTTTACCCACCGCGTTTCGGAAAGGATATTATTCGGATACCGGCGAGGATGCCCTGATTATGTGGAAGTACCTGGTGCCGGTTAAATCAGTCAGCATCTGAGTACTCCCGCAGCCGCCCCCGCCGCGGGTATGCGGGTGGCCGGTTAAATTAGTCAGTGTCTGAAGTGACAGTCAGCATCTAAACAACGGCCAGCATCTAAAACAGCGGTCAGTAAAGGAACATTCAGCATCTAAAAAACAGTAAAAACTGTACCGAAGGCGGTGCCCCGCCCGATACATCTTTGTTTTAATTTTGAACGGAGATGTATTTTTATTGCCTGAATGGCAATCAATTCGGCTGGGTAAAACCGGCAGGGGTTGAATAAAAAGCGCGGTAATGAACAGACTAGAATCAAGAAAGGGGGGTTAAAAATGTCGGTTTGGACCGATGAAGAAGGCTACGAAATCGAGGATAATTGGATGGAATGGGTTGATAGCTGCGGGTTAAGTCCGGATGATTTTGAAGATTAAGGAGCAAAGCCGGATGGAACGAATCAATATCCGGGAAGTTTCCAGTCCAACCGGGGCTGATACTTTAGCACCGGTGCGGAGGCGTTGCATCAACTGTCGACAGCTGTTATACGAGCAGGCTAAAGAGTATCCGGCGGTGCGAACCAGGCCTTGGCTTTGCGGCAAGTGTCAGCCGGTTTAATTTGTGTAGCTTTGTTTGCCCAGGGGTCCAGCATGAGTCTTAGCCCCAGTAACCGTTATCTCCAGCAAGCACCGTCCTGAGGCGAAGTCTCAGGGACCGCAATTTCTCCAGCAACTAGCACCAACCTGAGCCGCAGCTTAAACGACTGCTGTTTCTCCGGCAAACGCAGCCTCCGCATATTCAATCTCCACCAAGCGCCAGCCTGAGTCTCGGTTCCAGCAGCCTCTGTCTTTAGCAACTGCCAACTCCAGGTCGGCTGAAAAAGTCTGGGTCTCAGTTTCCTTTTGAATCATTTTGACTGGGCAAAGAAAGAACCCTCCAAAAGGGGAGGGCGGTATTCTTTCGCTTCACAGTTCACTTAAATTGAATTTGGACTTTGCTTTACTGAATTTTGGTTTAGCCTTGGCTAAACTTTTACTCGTCGGCTTCCGGGGCGCCAACCGGACAGACATCGGCGCAGGAACCGCAATCAGTACATTTTTCGGGGTCGATGGTGTACTTATCTTCACCTTCACTAATCGCTTCTGCCGGACATTCGTCCATACACAGACCGCAGGCAATGCAGTCATCGTTAATCTTATAAGCCATGGATACTACCCTCCCTGTGTATTTGTATAGTGATATTCTAAAATATTATAACACCATTTAGCTGTTTGACAAGAAAAAATCACCCATTCCAAGCAGAAAGATTTTTAGACAGTAGAAAACCCCCAGGGGAGCCATACCTGGGAGCTTTCTTAGAGAGTTATAGGGAGGGTAATCCCATTAGTATTATTAACCGCTGCAGCGGGTTTAATACATTTCTGGAGTAAATTTTATAAAAAATAATTTTTCTTTTTCGCAAACTAAAGCCTTATGGCTTTGAACTTCCCCGGTTGTCGGTTTATACTTGAAAAGAATGGTTTTAACTTAAGCTAAAAATGGTTTAAACTTTCTTTTAACAGCTCAAGTTAAACTTAGAAGCGACGACAAGGGAAGTGGTTTTATGACGCAGCAAAGTTGGACGGTCTTGGGGATCGAGACCAGTTGCGACGACACGGCAGCCGCCATTGTGCAGGATGGCCGCAAGATTTTAGCCAACTGCATCTCCTCGCAGATAGCGGTCCACCAAAAATATGGCGGGGTAGTTCCGGAGATTGCCTCTCGTGAGCACTTGGAAAATATAGCCTGGGTGATCGAGGCAGCGCTTGAGCAGGCTCAAATGGAATTGAGCGACCTCTCCGCTATTGCGGTAACCCATGGTCCAGGTTTGGTCGGCGCTTTGCTGGTCGGCGTTTCCACTGCCAAAGCGTTAGCCTACGCCCTCGGGATTCCGCTGATTGGGGTCAATCACCTGGAGGGACATATCTACGCTAATTTTTTAGAAAATCCGGATCTGGAACTCCCCCTGGTCGCCCTGGTGGTCTCCGGGGGGCATTCGGACTTGCTGTATATGTCTGAGCACGGAAAATACCGCAGTTTGGGGCGAACCCGGGATGATGCGGCCGGTGAAGCGTTTGACAAGGTGGCCCGGGTTTTAGGTTTGGGTTACCCGGGCGGCCCGGTGCTGGAGGCTTTGGCCAAGGCTGGCCGGCCGGAGGCGATCCCTTTTCCCCAGGCCCGCTTGCATGGTGACAGTCTCGACTTTAGCTTCAGCGGCTTAAAAACAGCCGTCTTAAACTATATCAACCGGGCACGCCAGGCCGGAACCGAGTTTGACCCGGCGGATCTGGCGGCTAGTTTTCAACAGGCAGTGGTAGGAGCGCTGGCCGAAAAGACCGTCAAAGCGGTCTGGCGGGAGCAGGTTCCTACTTTGATCCTGGCGGGAGGCGTATCCGCCAACACCCGGCTGCGGGAAGCCCTGAGTGAGGCGGCGCTTCCGCCGGGCACCCGGGTTTGTTATCCTTCTTTGTCTTTATGTACGGATAATGCGGCCATGATCGCCACGGCCGGTTACTATCGCTTGGTTAAGGGCGAGAGGTCTTCCTGGGCATTGAATGCGGTTCCCAACCTGGCTCTAACCAGAGAATAACTAATTATAGACATTCGGGAATTAAAGCAGAACAGTTAGCAAATATGACCATAATTAGGATTATTTTTAACATAGTATTAACAGCCTAAATCCAGAATACTTGTGGATAGTGTGGATAGATTTGTTGATAACTAATAAAATCGCGTCTTGTGATATCTTAGTGAAAAGTGTAACAGGTGGATAAAGAA
>CAYXHK010000041.1:0-1736 GCA_964464665.1 uncultured Syntrophomonadaceae bacterium | reverse complement strand
ATTCTGTGGAAATCGATTAATCCGAAAATTTATGTGATAGGGGGCGAGCTTTTGAAGCCGATTTTGTGGAGTCTGGGTCCGTTGTCCGTTTACGCCTGGGGAACGATGCTTAGTCTGGCCGTAATCCTGGGGGTAATCGGGGCGCGCCGGTTAGCGGTGCGGGCGGGGATTGAACCCGATCGGATTTTAGATTTGGCGATTTGGCTGGTTATCGCCGGTCTGCTGGGGGCCCGCCTGTTTTATGTGTTTTTTTATGACCCGGAATATTTTGCCGCGCATCCCTTGGCTGTATTTAACCCAACCCAGGCCGGATTGGTGTTTTATGGGGGCTTGATCGCCGGGATCGCGGCTGGCGGGTGGTATGTTTACCGGCATAAACTGTCTTTCTGGAATTTAGCCGATGTCATCACTCCCTTTTTAGCCCTGGGGTATGGGGTCGTAAGGGTCGGCTGTTACTTAAACGGCTGTTGTTACGGGAAGCCCACGGAGGTGCCTTGGGGAGTGGTTTTCCCGGGGCTTTTGGAGGTGTCCCGGCATCCCACTCAGCTTTATTCGTCGGGCCTGGCTATACTGATTTTCGCCGTCACTTTTTGGCTTTTCTACCGTCGCCGTTTTACGGGACAAGTTTTTTTGATTTATTTGATGTTATACGCAGTCAGCCGCAGCCTGGTTGAGGTTTTTCGGGAAAACCTCTTGGTCTGGGGACCGATCACGATTGCGCAGCTGGTTAGTATCGGTCTGTTCCTCGCCGCGCTCTTGGGCTACATCTATCGGCTCCGGCAAGCGGAGGCCGCTGTTTTGCCGGAGCAGGGGAAGAAAGAGTAAGAAGAATAAGACCATACCCGAAGAGATGACCGTCTTCATTTTTGGTGAAAAAGGAGAAGCTGGTGAAAGACTGGAATAAATTTTAGAAATTTACCGGGCCAGGGAGGAAGAGTAATGGAGGCAAACCTCAGGCCTTATCCGGCGGGAGCAAAAGCAGCGCTTAGAAAAACCATCTTAGCTGAGCGCCGGCAGCTTTCGGCAGCCGAAGTGGCAAAGAGAAGCCGACGGATTACGGAACATCTTTTAGCGGATCCGTTTTACCAAAAAGCACGGGTGCTTATGGCTTATGCTCCCTGTAATAATGAAGTGGATCTTTGCCAGTTGATTCAGACCGCTCTTGCGGAAGGCAAACAGGTGGCGCTGCCGTTAAGCCTATGGGAAAAGCGGCAGCTCCTGCCGGTGCCCGTAACTAAATATCCGGAGGATCTTACGCCCGGTTGCTGTGGGATTTTGGAGCCGCAGCTTAAGGTGCCGCCTTTTCCTTTAGAAAAGCTTGATTTGGTGTTGGTGCCGGGGGTGGCCTTTGATGTAAACGGGTACCGGCTGGGTTATGGCCAGGGTTTTTACGATCGTTTTCTGCGGGATTTAAAACCCGGAACCGGGATCGTCGGGGCGGCCTTTAGCTTCCAAATCGTTGCTTCCGTTTATCCCGAAGCCCATGATTTCGCTTTGCCCTGCCTGGTTTCGGAAAATGGCTGGTTTAATAAATCCTAAAGCAGGAGAATCTAGAGGTAATAGCGAATAATGTAGACGAATGTCAGATTAAGTTGATTTTAGGCATAGATATTGCAATGCATAAACATAAATTAGTTATTATAAAAAATTCACCATTTTTTATGGGGCAGCTATTGGATACTCGTCGGCAGCCAGAGTCGATTTCGGCTGGAAGGAAGGTGCCCCGAAAGCGAGGT
>CAYXHK010000040.1:0-12367 GCA_964464665.1 uncultured Syntrophomonadaceae bacterium | reverse complement strand
TTAACCCCCCTACTATCCTTAGGGCGGAAAATATTAGCATACTAATATAACCCAAAATCAAACCAACAAAAACTTCTTTGATTATCAATATTGCATAAGATATCAGGTCCACCGGGATCTCTAACGGTTTTAAAGTTGGCAACAAAAGCATGGTTACAAAAAATCCCAAACCCACTCTGAAAAGATTAGGTGCTCCTTTAATTGAAAAAAAGGGGGCTAGAGCCATAAATGAGGTCAAGCGGGCTAAAACCAGAAAGCCCCATTGTAAGTTCTCGAACCCGGGCACCTCAACTCCCCCTAGCGAATAATGTTACTTAAATTGCCTAGAATATTGGCGGCAAATTGAGTTAAAATATTAAGCATCCACGGCCCAAAAATAAGCAGTGAAACCAAAATAGCTAATATCTTGGGAACAAATGTTAGTGTTTGTTCCTGGATTTGGGTTACAGCTTGAAAAATACTTATGATTAATCCCACCAGAAGCCCAATCCCTAATGGAGGAGCAGCCAATAAGATAGAGGTAATTATAGTCTCACGGGCTATGGACATAACCATTTCGGGTGTCAAAAGATACACATCCTAAAACTATTTTTATCGGAAGCTGGTCAGTAATGATCCAATGATTAAATACCAACCATCAGTCAGAACAAAGAGTAAAATTTTAAAGGGAAGCGCAATCATTACCGGTGATACCATAAACATACCCATGGACATAAGCGTACTGGCTACCACAATATCTATAACCAAAAAGGGCAGAAATATATAAAAGCCCATTTGGAAAGCCGTCGTTAGCTCGCTAATCGCAAAAGCCGGGATTAATACGCTGAGTGATACATCCTCCTTGGTGGCCGGTTTTTCTACCTCAGCCACATCTATAAAAAGTACCAAGTCTTTTTCCCTCGTCTGCTTTAGCATAAAGTCTTTCAGCGGAATTGACGCTTTATCCAAAGCTTCCGTCTGCGCCATTTGCCCTGCCAGATAGGGAGTAACCGCTTCATTGTTGATTGCTGTGAAAACAGGAGCCATAGTGAAATACGTCAGGAAGAGAGCTAAACCAATAAGCACCTGGTTGGGTGGTATCTGCTGAGTTCCCAAAGCGTTGCGTACAAAAGACAACACAATAACGATACGGGTAAATGAAGTCAGCATTATTAAGATAGCCGGCGCCAAACTCAGTACCGTAAGAATGGTCAGCAATTTCAGGGTATCGATCGTTTCCTGGGGGCTATCGCCAGTTCTAACCTGCAGATCAATAGCTGGTAAAGGATCGGCCAATAGCGGACTCACCTGGAGAAAGAATAAAAAACCGCCCAGCCATAGCGCAATTTGAATTATGTAGTATCTCCGCTTATTCATTGCGAGTACTTTCTTTTGTAAATCTTTTAATAGTATCGTTTAGATAAGATTGAAATTCGGGGGTGCCATTTTCCTGATAGTTTTCCAGTCGTTTAATTACAATTACTTCTCGTTCCGTGGCACTGACCAGCAAATATTCGTCTCCCACCCTGATAATGTTAAGGGTAGCTTTAGGCAGGAAAGTTATTTGCTCCACAATTTTAAAATTTCCTCTAACTTTGGAATAGTTCTTGGCTAGTCCATATTTTATTATTAAATAGGCTAAAATTCCTACTATCGGGAGGCATACTATTATTCTAATAATTGCATCCCAGAATTCCCACTCCAAGCTATTTCACATCCCTGGCAAAGTTCTCTTCTTCCTTATTGAGAGAACTTATTCTTATTCCCATTACCTCGTTTAATATCAGAACTTCTCCACGAGCCAGCCAAACGTTACTTGCCATTAAGTCAACAGCATCTCCAGCTATCCTATCAAGAGTAATGACCTGGCCTTCGTGCAAATCAATAACCTCTCTTAAATTTATAGCGGTGCTTCCCAGTTGCACTTTTAATTCAATCTCTACTTCGTTTAAAAAACTGATATTTTCCCTGAATTCTTCTATGCGGCGAGGTTCCACCATGGAAAAATGAGCTTTCTTAATAGCGTGGTTATTGGGTTTTGTTTCTGTTCTCATATTCGGCTTTTCATTTGAATATGCCTCCGCAAATTCTCTAATGTTCATAATAAAGATCACCCTTACTGCATTATGAATTCCTCAAAGTAAATACCGGTTACTTCGCCGCTGGTTAAACTGGCATTTACTTCTGTTAACAATTCCTGTTTAAGCCGCTCAATTTGTTGAGGATCCTCCAGGCTGCTGGCGCTGGTATTGCGCAGCACTTTCAAGATACTATCCTTCACTCTATAGGGAGATGTAGTTAATTCTTCCGCCACTTTTTTGGCAGGAGACTCCAGCGTAATGGTGGTTCTAAGGTATCTGCTGCGGGATTCAGCCAGATTAACGGTAAAACTGGGCAAAGTAACACTTTTCATATTCGCAGTGAAAATAGGCGCACTGGACACTTGGGCGCCAAGATTTTTACCCTGCCAAGCAAAGAACAAAAAAGTACCTGCTGACAGCATAACAAACGCTGAGATAATTATAACCCACCGTATACCCCTCTTTTTATTGGTTGTATTTTCGTTTTCAGCAGCCATTTTCGATCTACTCCTTTTTGAAAAGCTATTCTCCATTATCCTCTGTCATCAATCCACTATCTCTTGATATTAATCAATTCCTGCAGCATTTCATCGGCAGTACGGATGGTTCTGGAATTAGCCTGGAAGCCCCTTTCAGTAATAATCATATCCACAAATTCCTGAGCCAGATCTACATTCGCCATTTCCAGCGCGCCGACAACTAATGTTCCCCTGCCGCCTACCCCCGGAGTGTTTGGTGTATTACTGGGTACACCTGAGGCAGCACTTTCAACGTACATATTTTCGCCCACTTTTTTTAGCCCCTGGGCATTGGGGAATGTAGCTACACCTATCTTGGAAGCATAGGTCTGAGCGGCACCGTTGTTATCAACATAATAGATAGTTCCGTCAGGACCAACATTAATGTTACTGCCGTTAATTGTTATTGGGGTTCCACTATTATTACACACCCGCATTCCATTTGCCGAATTCACCAAATTTCCGTTATTATCCATTGAAAAGGCGCCGGCGCGACTATAGTATTTGTTGCCGCCGCTGTCTAAAATAAAATACCCCTCACCCTGAATCATCAGATCGGTGGGGTTTCCGGTAGTTGATGAGGCACCCTGGGTGTGGATGTTGGTTACCGCACCCACTCTTACCCCGGTACCGATTTGTTGGGCATTCACACCCCCAGCACTCGCGTTGCCGGCCTGAGCATCACTAAGGGTCTGACTGAGCATATCCTGGAAGGTAACCTGTCCTTTCTTAAAACCGGTAGTATTTACATTGGCAATGTTATTGCCTACTACATCCATCTTTGTTTGATGGGCCTGTAATCCCGAAACTCCTGCATAAAGCGAACGCATCATAATATATTTGACCTCCTGCTTATTTAGTATTGTTACCAAGGCGTAAGTGGAAGCGTAAGTGGAGACGGTTCTTACCGATGCCAAATTTAATACTCTCTTTCGACCTGGTCTTGGTCTTCCACTTGGACAAACAATAGGCTTCCTCAGAGAGGTCCGGCCTATAAGATTACTGCACTGTCAATATTGGTAAAAACATTGTCTTTCATTCTGGGTCCATCCACGACAGTTATTACAGTCTTGTTGTTGATACTCACTATGAATGCCTTATCGTCCATCACTATACATGATTCCCTGGCTCCTTTAAGTTCGGCTCGGTTTACTGCTTCTGTCAGCTTATCCAACTGGCTGGGGCTAATGCGAAGATCATTTTGCTCCAACCTTTTTAAGCAATGACTGCTGAATTTTATCCCAGCCTGGGGGGATTGTTGCCGTAAAACCTCTTTGAAATCCAAGCCTGCTCCGGTTTTTGTCAGCGATGGTTCTTTTCTAATTACTGGTGGCTGCGGTGCAACCGGATGGAACTGATTTATTCTGTTCAAGTTTTAATCACTCCTGGTTCGACATGTTCTGAGTATATTTTGGTTATTGAGTTTAGCGGTACGGTCATTGCGTCTATTATTGCGTAAGGAATGGAATCTTTTATAATAATCGAATCCACCCGGCCCTCGATATTAGTATCATCTACCTGAGCAACCGCATTTTTACCAATCAGACTTGCTGATTGCATCAGCAGTAAAGAATCACTGGCGCGCGTCTGCTGTTCTAAAAAGCTTTTCACGTCCACATTAAGGTCACTAAAAACTGCCGACATGTTTTGCATCTGTTCGAGGGTACTGAACTGAGCTAATTGAGCAATGAAGTCTTTATTGTCCATAGGATTAGATGGGTCCTGATTCTGTAATTCCGCCGCCAGTATCTTGAAGAACTCATATTTACCAAGTTCTTGGGTGGTCTTATTATTGATAACTGTAGTGCCGGCTGCCGATACAACTGAATTTACACTTTCTATAGCCGCCATTTATACTCCCCCTTATGCCCAAACATTTAACTTATTGGGCAGTAAATAAATCTGTTCCCGGTTGTCTGCAATACCGTAATTGGCTGGTATATGTTTGTGAGAATGCGACGACTGCTTATTCTGTTCTCTTCCCCCTTTTTGATTATCCTGTTTTTCCTGATTAGCCAAATCAACTTCCATTTGCTGTATCTTCACCCCCTGTTGTTCAAGGTTTTCCTTTATGTTTAACAGGTTTGAATTAAGCAAATTGGCTGCTTCTCCGCTTTGAGCAACTACTTTAATCGAAATCATGCTTTCGTTTAATTCGACCATGATATTGATTTTACCTAAATATTCTGGTTTAAGACTAAGTTCCAGGCTGGACGGACCTGCTTTTATTTGCTGTATCATATTAGATACAATAGAATCCAACTGCGACTTCGATAATACGGCTTTTTCAATAGATTCCGGATTTTTAACGGCCGGCAAGTCTATTGACGATCCTGACTTTTCAATAACCCCGGGATAATTATGAGTATCTGTTTTCTTGATGGGTTCTTTGGCTTGCACCGGTTCGAATTCTTGCAAAACTTTACTTTCCTGGCTGCTGCCCGGGATATTCTGTTTTCCTGTACCTGTATCCTGGCTGCTGCCTGGAGAGTTTGGTTTTTCCGGATTGCTGGCCCCGGCTTCCGCTATGCTGGCGGTTAGCTTTTTTCTGGACGCTGCCGATAGATTAATATCTGCTTGGGCCTGGTTCTGGCCGGTACGGCTGCCTGGGATATTTTGTTTTTCTTTACTTACAGCCTGGCTGCTTGCAATGTTAACATCTGTCTTAGCTTTACCGGCTGATATTTCCGACTGGGGATCAGAGAATACTTTCCCGACAGTGCTGGCCGGATTGTCTTTTGCGATTTTACTGACCGCGTTTTGGGTACCGTTTAGTTTGGCTTTATCTATGGTTGCCTGGGATTTCCGGTTATCTTCTGGAATCGGGATTTTCTCTTCTCCGTTAAGTAAAGATAGTTTTTCCGCCTTGGCGCCGCTGCCTGCGGTACCGTTTACTTTAGCCCCCGGTATTTTTAGGTCATTGCCGGCAGCAAAAGATTTCATAGCCTTCGCTAGTGGTTTGGCTAAGCAATCCCCCTGCTCTTGAGCAGGAATTTCATCATTTTGAACTGCTTTTAACCCGGCTCCCATTGTTGATGGAAGCGTTATTACCGCTAGCTGCTCCAGTATTTCTGTAAACGAGCGGCTTTCCTGATCCACTTTCTTAGACTTGTTATTCCCCTGGCTTTTCCGGGATACTGACATTGCTTTCATATCTGCACTCAATTTTGTATCGGCTGTTACGTTTTGCATATGTCACCTCCTTCCAGCTGAAGATAACCGCGGGTGTCAGTAACGGTTAATATCAGTGTTATTCACATGTCTGCACTCAATTTTGCATCGGCTGTTACGTTTTGCATATGTCACCTCCTTCCGGTTGGTATAGCTACGGTTAAATAGTACTATTCAGCGCGACGGTTGTAGGCGGCTATGCCTACTTCGTCCAGAATATTTTGTTCAGTTCTGGAAAGTATCTCCTCGTATTCCGCCAGGTGTTTTCCCTTTAATTGTTCTAGAGTCTTTCTTTTAGTTGCAGCTTGTATTACCTGCGCACGCTGGTTGCTAAAGGCGCTCCTGGCTTGTTCCAGCTGTTCAAGCTGGTTTTGAATGCGAAAATCAAGTCCTTCCAGATAGACCGCTTGCTGCTGCATAGAGACTAAACTGGTTACTTTGCCGTCTTCAGAATGTAAATGGTTTTCTTTCTCCAACTTCAGTTTATCTGAAAGAACCTCCTCCGCCTGCACCTTTTGTATGGCCCTGGCCAGCAGCTCGATTTCTTGTTCCTCCCGACGCTGTCTATATCGCAGCGCGTTTTCCAAAGAAAAAGCAAACTTATTCAAAATTAATTCGCCTCTCTTTCTACTACAGCTGCTAGTTGATTCAAAGTCCCTTCAAATGTACATACTTCAGGTATATCCTGTTTTAAGAATTGCATTATATAAGGATTAATCCTAATGGATGCGTCAATTTCAGGATTAACTCCGCTTTCATAAGCGCCAATGTTGATTAAATCCTGATTTCTGCTGTATACGGCCAAATGGTTTCTCAGGGCTGACGCTAAACTTTGCTGCCGCGAATCGGTAATATCCGGCATTAGCCGGCTGATACTTTCAAGAATATCTATAGCGGGAAAATGGTTGGCAGTGGCAATTTTTCTGGACAGTACTATATGGCCATCCAGTATGCCCCGGGCTGCGTCAGCAATTGGTTCATTCATATCATCCCCTTCAACCAGGATAGTGTATAGAGCAGTGATGGAGCCTGTATCTAAATTCCCTGGCCTTTCCAGCAGTTTGGGCAATAATGCGAAAACTGACGGCGTATAACCTTTGGTGGTGGGCGGTTCTCCTACCGCCAGACCAATTTCCCTCTGAGCCATGGCAAAACGGGTTACAGAATCCATCATGAGCAATACGTTTTTTCCCTGATCTCTGAAATACTCAGCTATTGAGGTAGCAACCAGGGCCGCTTTCACCCTAACGAGGGCCGGCTGGTCGGAAGTAGAAACCACCACTACTGAACGGGCCAGACCATCCGGGCCAAGATCCTTTTCAATAAACTCCAGAACCTCCCGGCCCCGTTCCCCAATTAAGCCAATTATATTAACATCAGCCGAACTATTTCGGGCAATCATCCCTAACAATGTACTTTTCCCTACTCCGCTACCGGCGAAAATTCCTAATCTTTGTCCTATACCGCAGGTTAACAGACCATCAATCGCTTTTACCCCAGTCTCCAGTATTTCCCTGATAGGTTTTCTGCTTAAAGGACCAGGAGGTTCATTTTGTACAGAATAGCTTTTAGGATAGCTTTTACCGGCTAATGGGGGGATAACGGTCTTTCCATCAACAAAATCACCCAAACCGTTGAGTACGTTTCCCAGCAACTCTTTGCCTACCTTGACTCTAAAAGTCCGTCCCATGGCAAATACCTGGCAGCCTGGAGAAATACCTTTTAAATCACCCAGCGGCATAAGCATATAGGAATCATCTTTGAATCCAACCACTTCAGCCATTAATTGGCCTGACCGGCCGAAAATCTTAATGAGACACAACTCGCCGACGGAAGCATATATACCTTTGACTTCGATTATCAAACCCACCACCCGGGTTACTTTGCCAACATATCTAAACAAAGTTGATTTCTTTACTCTGTTTAGATATATATCCATCTTCAATGCCTTCATACGTTACTGTCCTTCTAATACTCTATTGAGCTTTTCAAGCATAGTGGGAATCGTAGCATCTATATATCCATGTTCAGTTTCAACGCGGCACCCGCCCGAAGTTATACTGGAATCAGCTACTATTTTTAGCCTTTTTGTTTTATATAACTGGGCAGCAATCTCTTCCTGTCTGGCGGAAATGCTTTCTAATTGTTCCGGCTGCACATAAACAATAACCATTTCATAGTCTTTTACCTGTGTGCAAGCTTCCTTGGCTATATCAACAATAGTCTCCGGCTTAAGTGCCAATTGGCTGCAAACGAGCCTTTGAGCGATATTTACCGCCAGTTCCAAGATTTCTTTTTCAGTATCTTCATATATTTGCTTCCGGATTTGTTCGACCTCTTGTAATACTTTTCTGGTCGACGCATAAAACTCTTCCCGGGTCTTTTCGTAAGACTGAAAGGCTTCTTGTTCACCCTTTTTATAGCCCTTTTCGTAAGCTTCCTGTTCTAAAATACGAATTTTATTATTAGTTTCAGACAATAGCCTTTCAGCCTCAAAACGCGAGTTTGCCAATATCTCTTCGGCTTCCTGTTTTTTATCTTCGATGGTGGAAAATCTTTCGGCCTCCTGCTCTATATATTCGTATTCGAATCTTGGAGGCACTAACCAATCTTCCATTGGTCCGCCTACCTGTTTTATAACTCTAGGTAATAACAGCATTCCGTCCGCCACCACCCCGTACTAATATTATTTCTCCAGCATCATCCAGCCCGCGAATAATCTGTACGATCTTTTGTTGTTTGTCTTCTACATCCCTTACCCTTACCGGACCCAATAATTCCAAATCCTCTCTCAGCATCTCTCCGGCCCGCTGCGATATATTGCTGAATATTTTCTCACTGACCTCACTATTGGTGCCTTTAAGCGCCAAGGCTAAATCTTTGAAGTTAACCTCCCGCATAATCCGGCGTATGGAATTGTCATCAAGGGTAATAATATCTTCGAAAACAAATAGTTTTTTGCGAATCTCTTCCGTTGTCTCCGGATCGAATTTCTCCATGTCTTCGATAATACTTTTTTCAGTGCTTCTATCAACTGCATTCAAAATACTGACCACATTATCTATCCCTCCAACCACAGTAAAGTCCTTGGTGGAAATGCCTGATAGTCTGGCTTCCAGTACTTCCTCCACTTCTTTGACTACCTCAGGAGAGGTTCTTTCCATAGTGGCAATCCGCCAGGCTATATCACTTTGCATCTCTTGGGGTAAATAGTTTAAGACGGTGGCTGCCTGTTCCGGATCAAGATTAGATAATATTAACGCAATGGTTTGGGGATGCTCATTATCCAAGAAACTTACCAGATAACGGGAGTCCATATTTCGTACGGCATGAAATGGTTTGTTATGAGAAGTTAAGGCCCTTATTATTTCGTCTGATCTTTGGAGTCCCAACGCCTTATCCAGCACCTCTTTCGCATATTGAATACCACCCGTAGAGGCCTCGGAATGAACGCTGCTTAAAACCATAAATTCATTATAAACGCCACTAATTTGTTGGGGGTCAACTGTCAGCGTATTAGCAATCTCATTACTAATTCTCTCTATTCGGTCATGACGCATATGTCTTAAAATTGCAGATGCCTTTTCAGGTCCTATCGCAATCAAAAAAACAGCCGCTTTTTGAACCCCGCTCAATTTCCGTTCCTTATTTGCCACTTTTCCCACTCTCATCTTCTTCCAACCAGGTACTTACTATGTGAGCTGCCACTTCTGGTTGGCCATTTAGTATTGTTTTAATTTCTTCACTGTCATATTTATGGCCAGCTGTCTTTTGGGCTATTTGTTCTTCAACCTTTTGAATGGATTCAGGTTGTTCGAGATATGAATGAGAAGTTTCCAGTCTGGATCTAACTGCCCGTATTATCATTAAACCAAGGATTAACAACACCAGTATTCCAAAACCTTTTAATCCCCAGGACACCCATTTGTCTATATTTGCTTGCTGCTTCTGGGCGATATCGAGCTCGGCCATTTCCGCCTGCGCAGCCTCCAACTCACTCTGATCAAATCGGGCACTCAAAACATTAATGGTATCTCCCCGTTCCACATTAAATCCAATAGCAGCCGATATTATATCCCTGATCTGTGCCTCAGCTTCGGTTGGAAGCTCCCCGTTAATAGCCACTGCTGTGGATATAGACAGTACCCGGCCAGGGGCATATATTTCTTGTTCTTCCAGCTTATCTATTTCATAATTTTTAATGGATACAGTATCAGCATCTATATTATTCAGCCCTGGGACGCCTATCAGGGACGGATCCCGATTGCCCTCCCCTACCGGAATAGAATTATTGGCATTGGTTATCGTTCTCTGAGTAGTCTGCTCACTGGCCACCACCCCTTCTTTCCCCCACACAGTCCGGCTGATTTGTTTTTGATTAAAGTCCAGGTTGGCGGTGACCATTGCTACCGTCTTATTATTGCCATAAATACTGTCCAAAAGTTGCTGCAGTCGTTTCTCAAGGTCCTTTTCAAAAGATCTTCTCAATTCTAGTTGATCCAATTCCTGGGCGGTATTGCCACTTTTCTTTATTTGGTCACTTAATATATTTCCAAGTGTATCAATTATGTTGACGTTTTCAAATTTCAAGTTCTGCACCGAACCAGCCACAAGTTCGGCGATTGCTTTTATCTGTTCCGGCTGTAATTTAATCATTGGTTTAAGTTCTAATACAATGGAAGCCTGCGGCTCATGTTCGTTCTCAACGAAAGCGCTGCTTTTGGGTAACACTATATGTACTCTAGCCTGCTTCACTGCATCAATCTGCACAATAGTGCGGCGCAATTCCTCCTGCAGAGCCCGCTGGTAATTTACATTTCTTTCAAAGTCAGTAAAACCCATGTTGCTTTTATCGAAAAGTTCAAACCCAGAGCCGCTTTGCGACATAACCCCTTTACTGGCTAGATTCAATCTAAGCTCATACACCTCATCGGCCGGAACTAAAACCGTCTGGCCGCCGTTATCCAAATCATAGGGAACATTCATGGCTTTAAGGTTTTCCACGATTTTCCCGGCGCTGTCCGCCTGCATATTAGTAAACAACGGAGCATATTCTACTTTTGTGGCCCAACGATAGAATAAAAAAGCGGACAATACCAAGCAGGTTATACCGACCACAATTACTGATTTTTTTGTTGAAGAAAGGCTCGTCCAGTTCGCTCTTAATCTCGCTAATAAGTCCATTCATTCACCACGCTTAAGAAATAAACTGATTGTTTTAGATCTGTATGCGTTCAAGCCCTTTATAGGCTTCGACCAGTTTATTTCTTATCTCCACGGTCTCGCGAAGAGCCAGATCTGCTTTTTCCATCGCTATTAACATCTGGTGTATTTCTACCGGTTCACCCACCATAAAACTCTCTGTCAATTGGTCGGCTTCCTTTTGCAATGCATTGACTTCCTCTATCTTTTGATTAATAATCTGGCTAAAGCTTAACCCTTCCTTTTGCATCCCGCCTTTATTGCCGTTTTGGGGTTCGTTAACCCCAACCTGATTAGGAAAGTACAATTTCCCGTTATTAAGGGCCGAAATATTCACCTTATCCCTCCTAAAAGTTTATCCTCTGCCGATATTCAAGGCTTTTAATGCCAGTGATTTAGTAGAATTTAATACCGTCACATTAGCTCCGTAGGCCCGGGAGGCTGTAATTGAATCTACGATTTCATTGGCTAAATTTATATTAGGCTTGGATACAAAACCTTCCTGATTGGCATCAGGATGTTGAGGATCATAGACCATAATGGGAGGAGCATTGTCCGCGACAACCTGGTGCACCCTCACTCCTTTGCCATAGAAACTTTCGTGTTTATTATTAAGTTCATTGTTCAGGACTTCCCTGAAAACCACCATTTTACGGCGATACGGCTCTTCTCCATTGGTTTGGGTTGTTTCGATATTAGCAATATTTTGGGCTACGACTTCCATCCTGAAGCGTTCCGCATTCAATCCACTGGCACTAATATCCATTGCCGTCAGTAAACTCATAATTATGACCATTCCTTTCTGTAAAAGGTACAAAACGAAATGAAACGGGGTTCTAGTTAAAACTTATCCCCTTCCGTCTGATAGCACATATTTTTTCATGGCGATTTTCTTGTTTATCTGATTAAGAGTCGCATTGAAATAAATATCGTTCTTAACCATAGCGGTCATTTCTTGTTCCAGATTGACATTATTGCCATCGGCCCGCAGCCCGGGTGAATTATCCCTCTCAAATGTTATACCCCCCGTATCTGCAGAAATATGTTTAGGGCTGGTGATTTTCAAAGACAGGCCTTGTTGGCTTTTAAGCTGCTCCTCAAAATCTACTAAAACACGTTTAAAGCCAGGCGTGTTAATATTGCTGACGTTATGCGCAATACTATTCTGCCTGGCTACTGACCCATTCAGGGACGCTTCCATAATTCGGAAAACGCGTTCCATTTCGAAGCCCACAAAAATACCTCCCCGCAAGATATTAATCATACCTTCAAGAAGATATCACATTGAGGCATGATCTCTAGCAACCGGCTATCATATCGTCATAAAACGACTTAGATCCTTTGGCTTTGCGCCCCTGACTTTCGACAGGTTTGCCGTTCAAGATCTTTTATGATACGTTTTAAACGTATATTTTT
>CAYXHK010000039.1:0-12509 GCA_964464665.1 uncultured Syntrophomonadaceae bacterium | reverse complement strand
CTATGTGCTGACGCCAAGAAAACCTGGCGTTTTTTCGTTTTATAAATCATCATTGCCACTAGGCTAAACCCCTTACAAAAATGCTAAGACTATCCTTGTATGCGCCTGATAACGAATATATCAAACGCTCCATCTAAATTAGAGATTTAAACGGATTGTTTGGCGTTTCAGCAGGAATTATCTTAAATTACGTGGAAATAATTGAGGGAATTAAATCCAAATCAATTATATGTCTCTTTAACCAATATAGAATATGAATACAGCTTGATAAAGCAATGTATTTTGAAAGCAGGGCTGCTGTTTGGGGACTTTGAAGCATAAAAAAGGGTATATTTATATAATTGCTGCCGCAATAGTCCTGGCCGGCGTTTTTTTCGCACAGAACAACAGAACTGCTAGCCCGCAAATTACCTTTGGCGATGGCGGTATGGATATGGCAAATTGGAATCCTGTAACCGGCAGCATTCTCAATTTAAACGGACCGTGGGAGTTTTATTGGCAAAGGACGCTCAGTTACCCGGACCTCCAAGATGACGGCCTTAAACCGGACCTGCTGGCCGAAGTACCCCGGATCTGGAACACCTACAAAATCAGCGATAAGAATTTACCCGGCTTCGGATATGCAACCTACCGGCTGAAGATAAGGAATGCACCGGTTGGGCAGGAACTGGCGATAAGAATGTCTACCGTTTCCGCCGCTTATAACCTGTATCTGGACAACCAGCTGATTGCCTCAAGCGGAAGGGTTAGTGCGGACAAACAGCATTTTTGGCCGGAATATCGCCCCGTCACTGTTCAATTTACCCCGTCCGCAAAAGATTTTGCACTAATTCTGCAGGTTGCCAATTTTACCTATGCCCGCGGAGGGGCGTGGGATCCGATTTTTATGGGTTCTGCTGAAAACATGGCACAGTATGATCGGACAATTGGCTATAAAGATGCATTTTTGGTGGGGGCTTTTTTGAGTATGGCGTTGCTCTATCTGTTTATTTTTTCCATGCGCCGGGGAGAAAAAAGCAGCCTTTACTTTGTGCTGATGTGCCTGCTTTGCATCGGCAGGACCGTTATCTACGGAGACTATATTTTAAACAAACTTTTTCCCGGGTCAAACTACCCGGTTATTGTTATTCTGGATTACCTCACCTTGGTTTGGCTCCCGGTGACGCTGGCCTTGCTTATTGGAGAATTATTTCCGAAACAGACCTCACGGCGGCTAATTAGGCTGTTTGTGGTCTATGCCGCGTTCATGTCGCTGTTTTTTATCCTATTTCCCATTAACGTATATACAAGCCCGAAATATTTTATAGAGGCCGTAACGCTGGCGATTGCCGTCTATGCAAACGTTTGCGCCTTAAGCGCCTTTCCTGAGGTTAAAAAGGACTCCGTTCTCATCCTGGCCGGAGCCTCAGCGATAACCCTGGGCGGCATCCATGATATGCTTTATCAGAACAATTTCATTTTTTCGGCTTTAGGAGAGCTGTCATCCTTTGGTTTCCTGATAATGCTTATCCTGCAGGCCTATATCCTGGCCGGAAGATATGTTGATGCCCTTGATGACGCCAGAAACATATCGGAAAGACTTTTAAAGCTGGATAGGCTAAAAGACGAGTTTCTTGCCAATACAACCCACGAACTGCGAATGCCCCTTAACGCCATGATAAGCACTGCGGACGGAATATCTCGGGGGATGGAAGGGGCGGTAAACGAGGGGCAGAAAAAAAGTCTTTCGCTGATTATTGGAAGCGGAAAGCGGCTTGCCAACCTGATTAATGATATTCTCGATTACGCAAAATTGAAGAATTTTGAACTAAGCGTGGACCTAAAGGCGGTTAAATTGAAACACGCCGTCCTTAGTGTTATGAATAATCTGGAAAGGCTGAACCGAACGGATAAAGTGCAAATGCTGGTCGATATACCGGATGACCTCCCGGATGTTCAGGCGGATGAAAATCGGCTGCTCCAAATCCTGTACAATCTGATCGGAAACGCTCTAAAATTTACCGAAATCGGGTATATCAGGGTATCAGCCGCAAAAACGGGGGACATGGTCACGGTCTGCGTGAAGGATACCGGGATCGGCATGCCGGAAGACAAACTGGAAACGATATTTGAACCTTCTAGTCAGCTGGAGTCATCCCTAGTCTGGGGAAGCGGCGGCGCAGGATTGGGACTGCCTATTGCCAAATACCTGGTTGAGGCCCATGCTGGTAAAATTCGGGTTGAATCAAAGGTCGGGGAGGGTTCTAGGTTCTATTTCAGTGTTCCGATTTACCTGGGAACCCCTTACCAAAAATCACGGCAATCTGAAACATTTGAAAAAAGGGAGGCAGAAATTGCCGCCGGGCACGACGTAACACGTCTTACTAAATTCACTGCCAGGTATAAAGAAGACGGTCCGCTGATCATTTTGGTGGACGATAATGAAGCCAATCTGCTGTCTCTGATCAGTATTTTGCGGATGGAAAAGTATTCGGTCATTGCGGTTACCTCCAGTGAGGCGTTTTTTAAGGAATTCAGAAGGGAAAAAGAATTGTCTTTAATCATTCTGGACGTCATGCTGCCTGACTTTTCAGGCTACGAGTTGTGCCGCGAAATAAGGAAGGATTTTTCGGTTTCTGAACTGCCGGTACTGATGCTGACGGCCCGGAACACAACGCAGGATATTGTGCTGGGCATGGAAGCCGGCGCTAACGATTATCTGATTAAGCCTTTTAATACAGAGGAACTTCTGGCCAGGGTCAATACCCTCATCCGGCTCAAGCAGTCGGTAGATTTGGCAATAGTCTCGGAATTGAATTTTTTGCAGGCGCAGATCAAACCCCATTTCCTATATAACGCCATAAATACCTTTATTTCTATTTCGCGGTATGATGTCGAGCATGCCAGGAGGCTGCTGGTCGATCTCAGTAACTACCTGAGGCGCAGCTTTGATTTTAAGAATTCAAGCCAGATGGTTCCTTTGCGAAATGAGATAGAGCTGGTGCAGGCCTATCTTGATATAGAAAAAGCGCAGTATGAAGAACGGCTCGAGGTCAGCCTTGAGGTCTGTGATAATATGGAAGTTGAGGTGCCGGTCCTAACACTTCAGCCAGTGGTTGAGAACGCGGTTTTACACGGCATTTTACCAAAAAGCGGCGGGGGAAGCATTGAGGTTTCAATTAAAAGAATCGAGAAAACGCTTTTCTTTATGGTGAGGGATAACGGCGTAGGCATGGGGCACAAAAAGATAAGAAGTATTATGGAATCCGAACCCGGAGGCGGCGTCGGGCTGACAAACATAGACAGCCGGCTTAGGAAGCTGTACGGGAAAGGACTTACAATTAATAGCAGTCCGGATACCGGCACAGAGGTCACTTGGCGTATCCCGGTAAATATATAAGGAGGTTGAAGCAAACGATGATAACGGCAGTGCTGGTGGATGATATAAGACCGGCCCTTCGGGAACTGGAATTCTTGCTGAAAAAGCATCCGGATATATCAATAGCCGGGATGTATACAGACCCCCTTAAGGCTATCGAAAAAATCGGGGAACTGAAACCACAGGCAGTATTTTTAGATATCAACATGCCATTACTCCGGGGGATTGACGCCGGCTCCAGAATCTTGGACCTGAGTCCTGAAACGGACATTGTGTTTGTAACCGCCTATGATCAATATGCGGTTGAGGCCTTTGAGTTAAACGCCTTGGATTATCTGTTGAAGCCAATCTCTGAAGATCGTCTGGAAAAAACAGTCGCTCGTCTGCGGCAAAAATCCGCCTTTAACATTAGGGAAAAGCAGTCATTAAAGCTGCAGATCCGCTGTTTCGGGCGGTTCTGGATGGGGTGGGAGGGTCAGGAACCAGTCAAATGGCGGATAGAAAAGGCCAAGGAGATCTTTGCGTTTCTGCTGCAAAATCATGGCCGCAATATTTCCCGGGATGAACTTTTGGACCGGCTTTGGCCTGATGATAACACCGACCGGGCGGTTAAGCAGCTTTACAATGGCATATATTATATCCGCAAGGCCTTGGAGAATTATGCAATCGGCCGGGATCTGATAAACCTAGATCATTGCTATAACTTAAGGCTTGGGCCGGTGGATTGGGATGTCAGGCGTTTTTGCGAATTGCTTACAAAGCAGCCGGCAAACCGGTATGAGAACCTGGAGGAAATGGAGGCGCTTTACACGGACGATTATTTAGCCGGCGAATTCTATTCATGGTCGGATAATGAAACGAACCGGCTGGCGAATCTATTTGAACAGGGTGTAATCATGCTGTCAAAAAAGTATCTCCACGAACAGGAATACGATAAAGCGGAAGGGGTTTTGTTAAAGGCCTATGCTAAAAACCCTTATTCGGAGAAGATCACGGAGCTGCTGCTTGGGCTTTATATGGAAACAGACCGAAAGGTAAGCGCCGCAAGGCATTTCAAGGCGTATTCCGCTTTGCTGGTTAAAGAACTGGGCATAGTGCCGGACCAAAGGCTATACGCGTTAATCAGGGCGTAATTAGTTACGCGGGACCGATTTCCCGGAAACGGGGGTAATTATTGAAATAACCGAACGGCCATGCGGCGATAAATAGACTGGTTATCGGTTTTATTATTTAAGAAACCGGAGTTCTCCGGAAACGATGGAGAATTCTGGTTTCTTTTGTGTTTTTATTCGGTTAAATTGGGTGTTGAAAAAATGTTGAAAACTGTCGTTTAAAATACGGGTATAAAAGACGGGGATCTGTCAGTTTTACTGCCGGGAGGGATATTGGCCTTGCCCCGGCGGAAAGGGGGAAGGACGCTAAAGAGAAACCTGCGGCAAAAGCGATGTCAGGTGATGCAATATGGATACGACCCGATAACCCGCACGGAAGGATATCCCGGTAAAACTAAATATTTTGAGGGGGTATAAGGGATATGGCACAAAGCAAATTTAAACCGGCAATTTCCTGGCTATTGGTCATTGCAATGGCGGTGATGCTATTACCGGTTGGGCAATTGCCGGCTAGGGCGGATGATCCGCCGGTGAATGTGGCGCTTAATAAGACCGTAACTGTATCTAGTGAGGGAAATTACGACGACGGGTGGGGACCAAAGGAAGGCGCGCTGGATGGGGATTACGATACAGCCTGGGTTCCGGCGGCGGATGATTGGGTTTCACCGTGGCTTATGGTGGATCTTGGACAGCCATATACGATCAGCAAATACATTTTGACGGCCAATTCCTTATCGGGGGAACCCGAAACCGGTGCTGGTAGATTCAGCGGCTGCCGGGATTTTAAACTGCAAACAAGTGATGACGGAGAAAACTTTACGGATATTGATACTGTGACGAACAATTATGCGGACTTTTTTTATGAAAAGACATTAACAGATCCGCAAACAGCGAGATATTTTAAGCTTCTGATTACCGGTTCAGATGGAGAACCGCAAATAATTGAACTGGGGTTATTTACGGGGGGAACAGCCGAAGGCGGCGCCGTAATGCCGGACGGCACGGGGACCGAAACGGATCCCTATTTGATAACCGAACCGGGCAATCTGATCTGGATGAGCGAACAGATCGGCGACAGCGACAACTTCAGCGGCCAATATTTTCAGCAGGAAAATGATATTGATCTGTCGGTAGTGGAAGATTTTGTGCCGATCGGGAATATGTTTAGCGATATTAGTTCTTCATTCGGCGGCATTTATGATGGGAATAACTATAAAATAACGCATTTGGCAGTCAACGACAGCCCCGGTTATGGATTGGGCCTATTTGGCGCCATACAGGGGGGCGAAATAAAAAATCTGGAGTTAAAAGATGTCACCATTAATTGTGCTAACCCGGCAGTTATGGCAGTTGGTGCCCTAGCCGGCTATAATTATTTCGGCACAATGTCCAATTGCCAGGTTACCGGGAACAGTAGTATTACGGGCCTCAGTCCGGCCGGTGGTTTAGTGGGAGAGATCCAGAGTGCAACCATGGATTGTTGTTCAAACGCGGCCAGCGTGACCTCGAGCGGCTACGCCGGGGGTATTACGGGCGCCTGTTATTATCTGAGCAGTATTTCGAATTGTTATAATCTGGGTTCGGTTGCCGGCGGCGACGGCACCTATGCCGGGGGTATTGCCGGCGACACGGATATGGGAATCAGTATTGAAAATTGTTACAATGCGGGAACTATGATTAAAGGCGGCACTACTTATGCGGCCGGTGTAGTAGGCAGTATTGGGTCTGATTTTAATGCAGCCCAAGTAACCTTAAGTAACAGCTTTTATTTGAATACCTCAGTGCCGGATGGTTCCGGGCTTTATGGAAATGACTGTTCGGGACATGACCATTCAGCCATATTTACTGCCGGCCAAAAAAGTGCCGCGGAAATGAAAACCGGGGCAACCTTTCAAGCTGCGGGCTGGGACTTTACCAACACCTGGGCGATAGTGGATACCGACACGCATTATTCGTATCCTTATCTGCGGTCCATGCCCTGGATTGCCGCTGATGAAACTGAAGCCCCTGGCTATTGTCTGAAGGGTTCCTCCGACCCGGGCAGTGGAGATTTATGGGACGGGACGATTGCGCCCGCTTTTGGCGGCGGCGCCGGTACGGCAGACGAGCCGTATGAAATCAATACCTCAGCGCAGCTGGCCCGCCTGGCACAGCTGGTAACCAGCAATACGACGGATCCAGCAAACGGCGACGCTGGTTATGCGTCTTTGCACTATGTGCTGACCGCCGATTTAGACCTGAATGGCAGACAATGGAATACGATTGGCGACAGAATTAATAGTTTCAAGGGTGTTTTTAACGGGAACGGCCATAAGGTTTCAAACCTCGTCGTAGGTACCCCGGCGTCCCCGGATGCGGCATTCCAGTATGTTGGTCTGTTCGGATACCTGGAAAACGCAACTGTCTGCAACCTTGGAGTGGAAAACGCCGCCGTCTATTCATCCTATGGAGTACCGTTCAGCTCATTTGGCTATATTGGCGTGTTGACGGGATCCGCAACAAACGCTGTATTTTATAACGTATATACAACCGGGACCGTGTCCGCCTCCGGTTTTGGCGCCAGCACGGGCGGAATTGCCGGTGCCGCGGATTCATCCGCCATCACCAACGCCTATTCCACCTGCAGCGTTACCGGCTCCTCATCCGGGACTACGGCTACGGGCGGCCTTTTTGGAAGATTCGCCAACAATAACTGCGCTATTACCAACTGCTATTCCGCTGGCACCGTTTCAGGAGGCAGTTTCCAAATCGGCGGCATCGCCGGCTATACTACCTCCTGCACCATAACCTACGGTTATTACCGGCAAGATGAGAGCATGCTGCCCGGCGTAGGATATGGGACGGATACCGCGACAGCCATGACCGCTGCGGATATGCAGTCCGCCGCTTTCGCGACCACCCTGAACGATAATGTCACTGTGCTAAATAATAATGCCCTTCGCGGCTGGGAATTAATTTCCGGCTTAAACGGCGGCTACCCGATGCTGAGCGGTGCCGAAAACCCGGAAACCGGCGCTTTTGTGGCGAAGGTGAATCTGCCGGACAAAGACGGCACCATTAACGCCGGCGCAGACGACCCGTTATTAATCCCGTACGAAATCAGCTTTAATCTGCCCTTTGACAGCACCTGCAAACTTACGGAACTAAAAACCACTATCAGCTTTAATAATACCAGCCTAAAACCACACGACACGCCCGCAGGCAATATAGCCGGCGGAGGCGAATACCTCCTGCCCGGCAACGAAAACATTATCGTCGACAATTCGGTAGTGAACGGAACTACCACCAGCTTTGACGTGACCTATTCCGACCCGGCCGGGATTGACGCCGCAAACGGCACCCTTTTTGGGATCAGTATGTATATTCGGAAGGATGCTGTTGCGGGCAAAACGGTCATTTACGCCACAGACACCACTATGAATCTGACTAAGAGCGGACAGGAATACCGGTTAGGCACCGCCTTAAATCCGATTGAGGAGATCCCTTGTGCTGTAACGCTAACCAAGGCCGTAGATTGTGGGCTAAGCCTGAGTCCGGCGGAGGCGGATTATATCTACGGCGGCGACACCGTTTCGGATAAGAGCAGGATCACGACTACGGGCAATGTTATCAACGCCGATAACGGCACGGAAATTACCGTGCCGGTCGTAAACCTTTCGGGCCACTTGGATAATCTGGGTGCTATTAAAGCAAATTTCAGGTTTAATCCCGCATTGATGACTTTTACCGGGATCGTGGGGGAAGAATTTGTTGGGGAGGCGGTTTTAGATCACTCTGGCAAGCAAACCGGTGAAATAAAGGTATATGTGGATCCCGCCAAAGTACCGGCGGTGGTGGATTACCCAACCCCATATCAATTTAAATTCAAATTTACTCTAACCGGGCGTCCAAGCAGTAACACCGATACCATTGTGGAGACAGCCAGTTTTAAGGTGTTTCCCGTGATCAACGGCACCGTTTCTGATGATGTTTATAAAGAGTTAAGCAACGGGGAACAGAACCAAACGATCAGCTTCCTGGATTATGGCGAGATTTCGAAAAGTGAGATTATGAATGGCCCCACAGGCAATGCCATCACTTCCATCGTCAAAGAGGGGGATGATGATCTAACCCTTTATAGCCGCTATGCAGCTACAGAGCCTTTGGACCCGGTTACCTACGGATATCAATGGTTCACCAACCAGGGCGGGGATAATTTCACCACGCCCATAGTCGGAGCAACCGGCGATAGCTTTGCCGTAACCGATGCTTATATCGGCTATCGGGTTAAAGTAATAGTGACCATGAAAAATGGTGAAAGTGAACTGCATTCCCGGCTCAGCGACAGTGTGCTGATAGAGCCCAAGGCGCCGGTTATAGCAATAGGGTCTTTGTCTAAACCGGATGGCTTTGTAACCGGCAAAAGCATAGGCTATGACCCATCCATAACCTATACAGGCAGCTTAAGAACCACCACCTGTCAATGGTCATACAGTGAAACGGAAAATGGCGTATACACTGATATTGATGGCGCAACCGGGAAAAACCTGATCATTGAGGCCTCCTACATTAATAAATGGTTAAAGTTTACGGTGAACGCCGAGGAAGAAATCGGTGAATGTGTAAAAACGGCATCTGAAGCGGCAAAATTTCGGTTGGGCGGCGAGGGGAATGTTCCCAAACCGGTGGTTACCAGCGTTACTATCGTAGATAACGACGGCGGGGCCATCAGTGACGCGGCCAGGGCGAGGGATAATGGAACAATCAAAGCGCAGGTGTCAGTTACCGATACCGCGGGGATCCTAACCGGCTATTCGTACGAATGGTACCGCAATGGCGCAACTATCGCGGGTGCCACTAACGAAAGCTACTCCCTGCGGAAGGAGGATGTGGGCGGCGATATTACCGTAAAGGCCTATGCCCTTTCCGACTATTATACGAAGGAGGAAAGCAGCGCGTTGACATCGGCCGCGATTAAGGTTTACGCAAACCGGAACAACGCGCCGGTAATCACGGTCGATCCGGCGGCGGTTTCCGTTACGGAGAACAAATATGTTCTAGGCAATAAAATTACCGTCCCCTTTACCTTAAGTAAATACTACAACGCGGCGGGCAACGAATCGAGCATCACAAGCCTGGCCTATTCGGTAAAATCCGGTGACGACCAAACGGCGGCGGACACCCTTATTGCCGATGCCTCGGCCCTGGGCTTGGCGGAAGAATCGTTCGCCTATACAATTACCCCGGGGGATATGAACAAAAGGTATATCGTGTTTAAATTGATGGCCAAAGAACATACCATTGACGAGGACATTGCCGTCGGCAGTACAGTTATCGCGGTTGATACCCATACGGGCCAGTCCGTTAACTGGACATATACCCTTGATTATGAAGTGAGCGATAATGCCGTGTTTAACAATTACCGGGCCTACGCTATCATCACCAATATCGGCGCAAACAATATCCTTAACATTACGGTAAATAACGAAGTGGTGCCGGATACCCAGGCCGGGATATTCTACGCGCCTGAACGCGGCCGGTATGTAGCCCTGATGCCAAAGGCTGTTACCCCGGACCTGAACAAATTTACCTTCAGTACCGGCAGCACCGAGGTTATTTATTACGGGAAACAAGCTAATACCAGTGGTAACCTTGGCGCCGACGACATGATGAAACCAATCAATGTATGGCTGAAAAAGGGGACCAACGCCACCAGCAAAAACCTGCTTATTTCTGAAGTGAGCGGCAATGGGGAACAAGACCCAATCGACGCCGTGCAAATCGCGTTGGCGATATTGGGCGGATCACCGGGCGGGCCGGACCAAAAGGCCGGAAATTTTGGTATACTTTCCAAATAGGGATTCCAGGGCGGTTAACTACCGCCCTATTCCGCTAAAAGAGGGGGACAGCAATGAAAAGATTTATACTGATCGTTTTTACAATTGCCTTGTGCTTTATCCTCATGCCTCCTGCCGGGATGGCGGCGGCAAACAGTAAGATATATATAGAAAATACCGATTACCGCATTTCCCGAACCGATCATGTCCGGGTGCCGGTAAAACTGGATGCATTGCCGCTTGCTGCCCTAAACGGCGAAAATGGGAGTTATGGCACCGGGGTTATTTTCGTGGCTTTTGATCAAACTAGGCTAGAATATGTGGGGGTTAAACCCGGCACCATGAAGTCGGTTAAAGGGAAAACTGTAACCTGGCTGACCAATGACCAAGGTATTGCCAACCAAAACGGGGAAATCCGCCTGGCCTTTGTGGACAACACGCCCGATCGTTCCACATCCTATGGCGAAGGCAGTTTTGGCTTAAACGGCCAGGATACCGTTTTATATCTTGAATTTGCGGTCAAGCAAAAAATTGTCGGGGATCTAATCCCGGTTAACATCACCAGGGCGGAGTTTGCGGGAAACGCCGAACCGGCCCTGTCGTCGCTAATCGGCGGCTCCACGCTTGATATGACGGGGGGTAACATTAGTTTTTCCGATTATGACCTCGTTGACAGTTTTGAGCTTGAGGTTTACGGCACTAAAAACAACGCTGCCTACACTGAAAAATACCATTTTATTAAAAACGCGGCCAACAGTTTTTCTATAGTAGCCTCTCCCAATAAAGAGGGTGTGGTTAAGGCCAAAGTCATTCCTTCCTTTAATGGGTCAGGCTATGCATTGGAGATTACCTGTGCCGACAGCAGAATAAAGATTAATGGCGACTATATTGAAATACCGGCTGATCTTACCTTGAAGCAGGCCAATTTAGCAGTAGGAATAAGAAGACCGGACGGTACCATGGAATCCGGCGAATACATCCTGGTTATCGTCAGGGGTAATTTAACCGCCACGGTGGTCAAGAATGATATCAATGGCGAGGTAGACGCGAATGACCTAAAAGGCGCAATCGACACCAGGGCGGATTCACTGGCCGGTATCAGCACGGAAATAAAGCTGGTAATTACGCAAAATACCCCGACTGCTGAAGATATGGCAAAGGTTAAGGAACGGGCCGGAACGGACGCTTCCCTGTTGTTTATTGATTTATTCCTGGCGGTCACCAAAAAGGATCCAAGCGGGGCTGTTTTAAGTAAGGATGTGAAACAAGACACAACCATTAATCCGGTAACCATCCGGGTGGAAATCCCCGAGGATATGCGGGGAGGAAGCAATTACAACATAGTTAGGCTACATAATGGGGTCGCAGAAATTGTACCATCAAGAAAAGAAGGCAATTTCTTGGTATTTCAAACTGATAAATTCAGCCAATATGCGATAAGCTTTAAGGCCGCCGTCACCGGCGGCGGTGGCGGCGCCGGCACCACGCCGAAAAGTCCGATTCTTGATCCGATTGAGAAACCGGTGGTCGAGCCCAAGCCGGTAGTTTTTACTGATCTAGCCGGGCACTGGGCGGAAAAAGGCATTTTAGAATTTGTGGGTTTAGGGGTCATCAAGGGTTACCCGGATGGAAGTTTTAGACCGGATGCGGAAATCAGCCGGGCAGAATTTGCCTGTGTTTTGGTAAACGCGTTAGGGCTTAAGCCGCAAAAACACGCGGTGTTTGATGATACCGCTGATCACTGGGCCAAGGATTATATCAATACAGCCGCGGCTTACGGGATTGTTGTCGGTTTTGACGCCAAAACATTTGGACCGGATTTGCGTATTACCCGGGAACAGATGGCAGTTATGGTCGGACGGGTTAAAAGATATGCTGCTTCACCCGACGATATTATCTTTAAGGATAATGCGGATATATCCGACTGGGCCCGTGTCGCTGTAGCCGCTTCGGTAAAGGCAGGCATTATGGTCGGTTACCCGGACAACAGTTTTAGGCCGCAGGGTGTGTCAACTCGTGCGGAGGCGGTAACAGTAGTCCTGAGAATTAGTAAATAGCAAAAGTCCACCCGTAATTTGTGTGCTCGCTTACCGGCAAATAGGCTATCACAGGCCCCTTTTAGGCCTATGACGGGCTGAATGCCCGCCAGCGGGAGAATGAAAAAATCAACCGGATGTTTGGCAGCAAGGCGGAAATGAAGCAGTTGTTCAAGCAAATAAAAGG
>CAYXHK010000038.1:0-12577 GCA_964464665.1 uncultured Syntrophomonadaceae bacterium | reverse complement strand
AATTGCAAGACCATCCCGGTGAGCCAGACCATCAAACGAGACGGCAGTATGGATGAAAATGCCGTAACCATTGTGGTTCAGCCTTTTGCTCTGGAGGGGGTTCGTCAATTAAATGAGGCGTATCTGGAAAACATTCAACGTCAGCTGGAGCATCGGCACCTCATCGGTACCCGCGTGAACATCCTTTCTCCGGAATATATCGGCGTTGAATTGTTCGCCGAAATCCTGACCAAGCCCTATTACCGGGATGCCCGGGAAAGAATTCAGCAAGCAGTGGAAGAATTCTTCGGTGGCGCAGTCTGGGAATTCGGACGGCCGGTCCAGTACAGCAGCATTTATGGGATTATAGATACCCTAGACTGCGTGGTGGGAATCCAATCCCTGGTCATCGATGCTAAAGGTAAAGGGATGACCCGCAGTGTGAGTGGTGATGTGATGCTCCCGCCTAATGGGATGGCTTATTTGAAAAAAGCGGAATATGTAATCACCGAAGGAGAGTAGAGGTGAGACTTCAGTGAAAAATCCGCTGAAATACTTTGTGTTTAACAAAGAAGAAGATTTTCAGCGCGGCTACGGCTACAATATTGCGGTTTCGGCTCAGGGCCTGCGTATCGCCCCGGAGGCCGTCAGTCAGGGAGGGGTCTTTTTCTCCCGGATTTTGGACAGCCGGGACAAGGAGACCGTGTGGCATCGGCTGGTAGTTCAGGGGAAAAGCCTGGGGGATGCCTCTATCCGTTTTACCTTTTATGCCGGGGAAGAGCGAACGATTTGGAGAGACGGCCGGGAAGAGGATGTGGAAGACTTACTGCGGGAGCAGAGCCTGACCTGGGGACAAAAAGAAGAAATTCTGCGTCCCTACTGGGTAAAAACCATCCTCAACCCGAAGGATATTCTCCTGCATGAAGCCCAGGGCCGTTATCTCTGGTTCTGTATTGAATTATTCGGCCAGGGTGAGGAATCGCCGATGGTTTCCCATATGAAGATTTATTTACCCAAACAGTCCTGGTTGGGCTATCTGCCAGAGGTCTATCAGGTTGACCCCCAGAGCAAATCCTTTGTGGAACGATATTTGAATATGTTCCAGTCCCTTTATTCTGATCTGGAGGAGCAGATCGACGGGATTGCCCGCTACTTTGACCCAGAGGTGGTGGAAGGGGAATTTCTGCAGTGGCTGGCCGAGTGGCTGGATGTTGATGATGTCTACATCTGGACGGAAGAACAGCTGCGGTATTTGCTCCAAAACGGCATGCGTCTTTACAAAATGCGTGGAACCCGCTGGGCAGTCTCGGCTATGGTGGCCCTTTATTTGGGGGAGGAACCCTATATTGTGGAGCATTACCAATTGGAAGGCAGCGAGGGCGAGCTCAGGACCAGCGGGCTGTTGGCCCGTCTGTACGGAGATAATTCCTATTACGTAACGGTGGTGGTATCCGAGCGCTGTGTACCTTCCCCCAAAGAACATAAAACCCTGCTGAAGATTATTGAGAGCGCCAAACCGGCCCATGTAGAAGCCAATGTTGTCGTTTTGAAACCGTATATTTTCCTGGATAAATACTCTTACTTGGGGATGAACAGCGTATTGGGTCAGTACCGGCCGGTTAATCTTGACGGTTTCTCGGCCCTGCCTTTTACCAGTGTGCTCGAGAATGATGAGTCGAACCGGGCGTAAAAAGAAAGGATGAGGATACCTTGAAGAATTTAAAGTATTTCCCTTTCGAGAGAAACCGCTATTTCTACGGGAAATTGCTAACGGTCAATGATTTTGAAACGGAGCAGAAGTATGTCAATGACAAACGACGGCTGATCAACCGCTTTCTCCATGGCAGCGGCGTGGTCTGCGGCATGAATGTGGTCGGAGTGGATGATACCACCATTTCAGTGGAAATGGGTTTGGCACTGGATTTCTCCGGCCGGGAGATTGTCATCGATACCCCGGTAATCAAAAAGCTGTCCATGATCGAAGGCTTTGATTCCGGTCTGGAAGCGGGCGGGGATATGGGGTACCTCTATCTTTGCCTGGAATATGGGGAGCAGGAAAAGGAAGCCGTGCACAGTATCACCAGCGCCAATGTCCGGGCTACGGGGGATATGGAGCACAATAAATATGCGGAAGGTTACCGCATGTTTCTGACCGGTCAGGAACCGGATAACGAAGGATTCACCACGGAGCATTTTTATCTGGATACCCAGACGGTTTACTGGGGCAAGGGGATTCGGATCAAACAGGTTCTGCCCAGATACGTTCAGTCCGGCGGTACTGCTGAACTGAAGATTATGATTGAAAATATGGGCCAGCAACAGCCTTTCGGCTTCACCTATGATTTGGATCTGACCTGCCTGCAGTATGAAGGAAGAAATAAACTGACGGTTTCCTTCAATGAAAAGGATTTCAGCAAAGCCGGCCGTTACGAGATGAGTTATGTCTTAAACGCCTTGGCCGTTAAAGACACCGACGGTACAGCTGCGGTCAGGCCGAGTACTTTTCAGCTGTCAGTCGGTGAAAAACAAACCGGAGAAAACGCCTCCGGTTTGAACCGTGTCGCAGTAGTGGCCGGAAATGCCAAAAGAGAGCTGATGGCTCGTTATTATCGCACCGCCATGGAAGAAATAGTTAAAAACACTTACCAGCAAAGCATTTATCTGGCGAAAATCGGCATCATCAAAGCCGGACCCGCTTATGTGATTGAAAGCATTGAGAACATGCCTTTTAGGCAATATGTCTTTAACGCTTCTTTGGGAGCGGCCCTGAATGATATTACCATAGGGGAAATCGAGAACCTGAAGGGCGGCATAAAAGGCAGCGAGGATTCCGGACAGCCGGTGGGCGCCGACGGTTTCAGAGCCGGCACTCATACCATTTCCACGGGCGCGGCCATTTTGGACTTAGGCATCGGCGGCCAGGCAGGCCAACGCTTTTTCACGGGGGAAATCGCCCACGGTCTGGGACTTGGACCGGTGTTTATCAGTTTGGGGGGAGCTTATACCACCAGCGACGACAGCGAACTCATATTCGGCAATCCGGAAGTATTTGAAGAGAACCGGGATATGGTCATTGCCAATGTGGAACTGGCGGCTAAGGTCAATGTGGCCAAAGGTACCTTTGTGATTGGCGCCCGCGTCGTCGCTCCGACCCATGCCCGCAAGCTGAAGGTTAACTGGATGGCCACTCGGGAAGCCAAAGAAAACATTCGCCATCTGGAAAACAAGCGTATCTTTATCAAACCGGATATGGCCAGTGTGGAAGTGCGGGAATCCTGCTACTTTGAAGCCATCTTTGTCAATCTTGCCGATAAGCGGGTTAAATGGTCGGTTAAAGAAGCAGCGGGAGGCACTATTGATTCTAACGGCATGTATACGGCACCCAATGTGCCCGGCGTGTATGAAATTATCGCCGACAGTCCGGCCCATCCGGAATTGAAGGCTTCGACGTTTGTGGTAGTGCGCGAGTCTAAGCCTGACCGGGAATAGTCCGAAATGAGGTGAGACCATGCTGATTCAAACGCTAAAAAGGGATTTTATCGTGCTCAGAATGCTGAAATCCACCCGGGATCTGGATATCGCCGTTTGCCGGGATCTATTGGAACAAAAGGGTCAGAGCTATTTGATGATCATCATGAAAAATCCTGACCTGATTTATCGGACTTTGCCCTTTTTCAACGAACAAAAGCAAAATCCCTCCTTTCAGGATTTTCGGGAGTGCTTTGCCCAAGAAGGGCAGTTTTATATGGTTTTTTCCTATTATGACAAACCTTTGCTGGCGGATAAATACGGCTCCGAAAGCTATTCACTCCTGGAACGGCTGGAAATCGGCAAAAGCTTGCTTTCCCGGATAGTTCTGCAGAATATGCCGCCCAGCCTCCAATATGAAGCCCTGCAGGAGCGAAACCTGTTGCTGGATGATGCGCTGCAGGTCTGGTTCAACTACCAGCTGGAAGAAATACCGACATATCCATCTCTAACTGGAGCCCGGGTTCAGGCAGAACTGGCCCGAATTTTCCAGATGCTTTTGAGCCGGGAAATCACCACCCAGGTAGCCCCCGAACTGCTGTCATTTATTGATTGCCTGGAGAAGGGAACCTTTGCGGATTATCTGGACATCTATCAGGCTTATGACAAGGTGTACGTTCTCTTACTGGCGCTGCTGGAAAAAGAGGAAATTGAGCCCAGGAGCTTTCTTTTCCGCCTCTGGGAACGGATAAAAGAGTTGACGCAGTATGTAAAACCGGTCTTGGCCGGGGTCGTTTTGGTGAGTGCTCTGGGTTATCTGATCTATACCATAGCCTTTCCCTCCAACACGGCAGGAGCGGGAGTGGGGGGTGCCCCGGTGTTTATTGAAAGAATCGGTACTGTGGATATAAAGTAACGAACAGCGAAAGGGGGACAGAGTATGCGCTTTACCAAAAACGGGTTTGATCTCTTGCGGATTCTGCGCTTTAATTCTCAGCGGTTGGTGCGGATGTTGGCCATGCCTTTGACGAACCTCTACCGAAGGGTAAGAAGAGTTCTGAACCCCAATGGTTTTTCAACTAAGGTAATGGGAGATATCCGCAAAGGTTTCCGTAAATCCATTAGCGCCAAGCCTTCTTCGCTCAAGGACTATTTTGCTCTGCCTCGTTATTATGTAGCTAAATCCCTGGTGTTTATCGTCGTTTTAGCGCTCATACTCCTGCCGGTCGTCTATCTGAAGTTTGTCCATCCGCTCATTCTGGCCCAATTTTTCACCAGGACCATGGAGGTTAACGCAGCGGAGATGAATGGCTATACCGGGAAGGTGCGACTCCTTTTCCCCGGCACGGAAAACGTGATTTACCGGGGTCCCTTAAGCGAAGGACGGGTCACCGGACAGGGAATCTTATACGATCCGGGGACCGGAGCCCTGGTCTATCAAGGCGGTTTTTTGCTGGAAATGTATGATGGAGAAGGCCAAGTTTTTTATCCTAACGGTCAGACTCAGTATAAAGGGTCTTTTGTGAAAAACAATTATGAAGGAACCGGTTTTTTGTACAGGGGAGACGGCACTCTGCAGTATGAGGGCGGATTTCTGAAAGGGTTTTATGAGGGAGTGGGGAAGGAATATTATTCTAACGGTGTTTTGCGTTATGAAGGAGATTTTTCTAAAAATCAGTATCAAGGGTCCGGTGTGCTCTATGACAGCTCCGGGCAGATGGTTTATAACGGAGAATTTAAAAATGGAAAATACGAGGGCCAGGGAAGTCTATACGAAAACGGAGCCATTCTCTACCAGGGTCAGCTGGCCGCAGGCGAGCTGAACGGTCAAGGGAAGGTTTTCTCCGGAGAGATGGTACTTTACGAGGGGTCCTTTAAAGATAATCGTTATAACGGGCCGGGCAAGGCATATGACCCGGTCACGGAACACCTGATTTATGACGGAGAATATGCAAACGGCAAATACAGCGGCGCCGGGCGGCTTTTTGATCCCCAGACCGGCAATCTCCTCTATGAAGGGGAGTTTTATGACAGTAACTATGAAGGGGAAGGGAAGCTTTTCAACAGCGACACCGGCTTCCCGGTTTACGAAGGAGGCTTCCGTCTGGGGCGTTTTGACGGCCAGGGGATTTTGTACGACTTCGCGACCGGTGGAATATTCTATGAAGGTGGTTTTCTGCTGGATAATTATAACGGGAAAGGAACGATGTATAACACTGCCACCGGCGAAGTACTGGCCCAGGGTGTTTTCCAGGGCGGCGAGCTGCTTCTGGCTGCTGAAACAGAGGGGGGCTCAAATGGGCAACCCGCAGAGGAACCGGGGGCTGAGGCCGGAGGGGAGAATGGTGAGGAGCCGGTTGATCAACCTGGGAAAGAAACCGGGGAAAAATTATACCGGCCCCGCCACTGCGGACGGTGTTGATTATCATGCTCTGGCCGCTTTAAGCACGCAGGCAGCCAAGGACTCCTTTTCCAAAGAAGGACTCGACTGGCAGCTGGGGTCAGGCACAGCCCTGGTGTATGAAGATGCCGCCGAGAAACTGGGGCTTACTCTGCAGTTGGATGAAAAGGGAGAGATAATCGGCGTTGATATCTGGAACGATGCGGCCATCGACGGTGCCCAGGCTGGAATGACGCGAGAACAGCTCGATAAAGCTTTAGGTCAGTCGGGCGAAGAAGTCCAGGAAACCATGGGAGAGGCCCGGATGGTTTCCATCAGCCAGTCCAACCGTTTCCATGGACGGATGACGAATCTTTCGCCGGATTCGCCGGTGACCCTGGTCACATATCGGACGGATTCTGGTATTTTGCAGGTGGTGTTTGTCAAGGGTATTGACGAGTGTCTCTTGCTCGAAGTACGCGGTTAGCAGTTCCCGTTCAAAGCTTCAGCGGATTGGAAGGACAAGGGGGAAGACAGCATGGGGAAACACACAGTGATCCAGGAGGTAGGCAATGGGCTGGTGAATTTGCTCAGGGAGCATTTGACTCCTGATATTATCCCGAACCCGGATGCCATCGGGCTCTGCGGTCCGGATGATAAAGGGGATATTGTGCTGGGCCTGCACCTTTATGATATCCGGGAAAACGAAGAAATCCGGGGTAATGAGCGGCAGAATCTGGACGCTGGAAGACAGCGGGCCCCTTCCGCATATCTGACATTGTGTTATATGATTACGGCCTACTCCAAAGCTGATGTGAAATTCCGGGCCGGCGAGGATCACAAAATTTTAGGCAAGGTGGTACAAATTTTTCACGATAATCCCATTTTAAACATGGATACTCTGGAGCCTGCCCAGCGAGCGGTGGAAATGAATCTCCGCATCCGCATGCAGAATATGGCGATTGAGGAAAAACAGCGTTTGTGGAATTATCCCAATATTCCTTACCGGGTGTCTCTGTTTTACCGGGTCAGCCCGATTGAAGTAGAATCCGCCAAGATTCTCGGCATCCGGAGAGTTGTGGCTGTGGATATGGAAGTAAAGGAGCAGGAATAGATGGAGAGAAAAAACGGGCGTTTGACCAGCCGGGTAACGGTAGTCGTGCAAGTTTTGGATGATTTTACGGATCGGGTTATAAGCGGTTCCGCTGTGCAGGTACGCGCCGTTGGCCTTATGGCAAAGCCCATCCGTAAAAGCGACGGCTACTTCGTTTTTACCGCCGACCAGGGGCCGATTCGGCAGATTGCGGTGGAATCTCTGTTTTATGAAAAGGAGATCGTCACCCTGGAGCCTAAAGCACTGAATCCCCGGCACCCCGTCCTCATAATCCGTCTGAAACCTAACCGGCGCTATACGGCACCGGAGCCAATGACCGGCCTTGAAGGCCGGGCGGAACCCGGCAGCGAAATCCAGGTGATCTATAGCTCTCATCCTCAGCCATTAAAGCTTCTCTATGACTATAAATATGACGGCAGGGAAAAAGGTCGGGAAATCCGGCTTTTCCATCCAGAAAAGAAAGACCTGTCCGGCCGGACTATGGCGATTCTAAGCAAGGAGCACCCGGAACCGGAGCTGTTTCATATCCTGGAGATGACGGACCGGGAACAGGGTATTTGCCGGTTAAGTAAGGCCTTAAGCAGATCCTATAAAAAGATTGGCGCGACGGTTTTGCCGGTCTACACTACCCGGACGGATGAGGAGGGTAATTTTTTCCTCTTTCTGCCGGGACTCACGGGGAAAAAACCGGTTCCCTGCCGGATACAGGCTGTCGGAGCAAAGACCGTCCTGGTGGAACCGGAGTTGACGCTGGGAATCATCAACCGGCTGGATTTGCTGAGTTACCGAACGAAGGGGAGGGATTGATTTGGGAATGTGTGTATGCGGCGGGGCTATGCTGCAGTGTTCTTTTGGTGTGGCACCGGGCACCCTTATGGTAACCCCTCAGAACAAGGTTTTAACCTCCATGCCCATTGCCACCATCATGGACAATAAACCGATGGTCAACATCATGCCTTTTGGCATGTGTCAGTCCCTGGCCAACCCCCAAGTGGCGGCGGCTACAGCGGCGGCCCTGGGGGTACTGACGCCGATGCCCTGCATCCCCAACACGGCGGCTCCCTGGGTTCCCGGTTCTCCTACAGTATTGATTGCCAATTTTCCGGCCCTGAACAACTCATCCAAACTGATGTGTATGTGGGGCGGCGTGATTCAGATTAATAATCCGGGACAAACGACGATTCAGGTTCCGTAGTTAGCAAGAGCTTAACCCGCAGAGCAGATTAAAGGAGGCTACCCATATGCACAACAGAAGAAAATGGTGGGTGTCAGTTGTTTTGATCATTTCCCTTTTAGGAAGCCTGGGGCTGACTTGGGCCTATTCCGGCAATCAGCTTTCTTTTGTTGTGGATTCCTACATCAGCCAGGGAAAAATGTATGTCATTGACGATGATAGTCAGGAAATCAACATCCTGGAAACAGACGATCTGGGCAAAATCACCGGGCAGATCAGTTTGCCCAAACAGAAAGACGGGACTTTTGCCGTGCTGGACTATTTGAACGTCGATCAGGGCCAGGTCTATGTCTACAAACGGGAACGGGAGATTATCAGCAATGTCATTCTTAGCGAAAATGTCTACCGTTGTAATTTTGCCAAGGGCAAATTGGAATTGGCCTGGGAACTTCCGGTACAGGACTGGGCGGAAAACCCGACGGAGCAGACCAACTTTTCCGTTAAGGTCTCTCAAGGAAATTTGAGCTATTTTAGCCTCGATTATAACCCGGAAAATTTTGCGGCCCAGGCGATCCTGCATACGGTAGGCCCGGGAGGGGCGGCAGCCCAAAGAGTGGCGGCGGTGAATTATGATATTGGTATCGGTTTTACGAATTTCTTCTATGCAGATAACGGAGAGATTATCTTCACCACACCGAACGGAGAGATTTTTCAGGCCATTTCTCCAGACGGCAGCCAGGGAACTGTCAACCTTCCTGAAATAAAAACGGAGGAAACGGCAGCCGCATCTGCTGCCCCTGCAGAAACAGCAGCGCCACAGAATCTCGGCAATGAGCCGGCAACGAAAGGGGAAAAACCGGCAGTGTCGGCGGAAACACCGGAAACCTCGGCTGTACCGGCAAAGTCCCAGGAGTTTGGCAAGGAACCGGTAGAAATACCGGGAACACAGACAGCGTCGGCGGAGCACCTGGATTTTGGCAGGGAACCGGAGGTAGGTGCGGAAACACCAGCAGTATCGGCAGAACCCGAACCGCAGGTGCCCGACAGTGAAGCGGCAGACGATGGCGAAAAAGCCAATGAAGCAGCAGTCGGCTCGGAAACTAACGCTGTTGTTCCTCAGCCGAGTTCTTCGCCTGCGATGTCTTTACCGGCAAGAGAGTCTTCGCCCGAACAGGAGCTTACGGATGTGACGGCAGCTTTGGCCCGAGGCCTGGAAAGTGAGATGGTGGGCACACCGGTTCCAGCGGAAACCGGATTTAAGGTTCTGGAAGCCCGGCGGATCTTTCCGGCGCCCGGGGATACCGGAAAAAGTCAAATTGTCAATTTCAGCGGTAACGGGAATACCATTTATTATATGGATTTGCAGAGAAACGGATTGTATAGTTTCGATCTAGCGGAAGAAAGAGAGAAGGCTGTCTTTGAAGGCTGGTCGCACTTTACCCGGTCCGACGGGAGTCTCTTAGCGTTTCATGATCTGATAAATCTGCGCTTTACGGATAATGCCCATTTTACAGCTACCGTAGAGACGGGGCAGGGCAACAGCGTTTTGGGGGTTGTGGCCGACGGCGTAGTAACCATTCATGAACAGTTGGCGTTGCCTGACGGGGATCTGGTGCTAAAAGGCGTTCTCTATTTCCTGGGCATACTCTTTGGTTTCCTGATCCTTTATGTCTGCAAGGAGTTTTTCCTGCTCCTGACCAAAGGCAAAGTCCCCATTATCAGCAAGCTCATCGTCGCCTTTATTCCGGTGGTCGTCATCAGTATCTTTGCGCTGCAAGGTATCATGAACAACCTGTTTGTGAATGAGTTGGTGGACAAACAATACAAAGAGCTGTTCCTGGTTTCCCGGCAGCAGGTTCACGCCGTCAGCCCTCAGCTATTGGCGGAGATCGATCTGGAAAATCCCTACGAAAATGTCTATTATTATACCTTGCGGAATTTGCTGACCTCCCTGCCGGATCATAGCAACCTCTTCGACGAATCAGGGACAGCAAAGCAACAGGTTCACAATTTCAGCTACAACTGGTTGTACAAAGTGGAGGATGGTAAGCTCTATTCCTTGTTCTGCGATCAGAATTATCTCAATGTACCGATTGAATACTATTATGATAAATCGACCACCGGGCTGTATTATCAGGCTATGGCAGAAAACCGGACCTTCCGCGGAGATTTCCAGGATGTGGGCGGCAACTGGATTGTGCTGGCCATTCCCTTGGCGGATGATCAGGGAAAGGTCTATGCCGTTATGGAAACCGGGATAACCAAGGCTGCCCTGGAATACACCGTAGCCCAAAACACCAAAAAAATAGGCGCGGTCAACCTGACAGTGCTGTTGGTACTGATAGTTCTCTTGACGGGAATCTTGATGCGTTCTCTGGCACCCTTGAAAACACTCAAGGAAAGCGTGCAGGAGATTATCAATGGCCGTTTGGGTATTCAGACTCCGGTACGGGGTAATGACGAAGTGGCGGAAATCGGCAAAGTGTTCAACCAGATGTCCACCAGTATTGAGTTCCATGTCAATGAACTCACTGATCTGAACGAAGGCTATTATAAATTTGTACCTTCCAAAATGTTTAATCTTTTGCGCAAGAGCAGCGTTATCGACGTAAGACTGGGTGACCAGACCCGTGAAGATATTACCATCTTCTCCTTTGATGCCGTTAAATTTGAGGAACTGGTCAGCACTATGAACGGGGAAGAGATGTTTAACCTGATTAATCAGGTCTTTTCCAACCTGGTGCCAATTGTAAACAGCAACGGCGGGGTCGTGGACAAATTCGAGAATGCCGGGCTGGTGGCTTTCTATACGGGAGAAAACGAACGAGCCTTGGTCACAGCGATTTCCGTCTGTCAGACCATGGATCGGCTAAACGCTGAAGGAGGCTTCGGCCCGGACCGGCAGATCGAGATTGCCGGCGGGTTAAGCTACGGCCCGGTCATGATCGGAATTGTCGGTCATGAGGAACGGCTGGCTGCCACCACGATTTCTGAGCATACCAATTTGAGCCGCTATTTACGTGAAATCGCGCCCCGCTACGGTGTCCGGATCCTCACGACCGCTGCGGCCATTGACCGGATCGAGGATTTCCATGAGAAATTCAACGCCCGTTTCATAGGCTTCCTCCATATTCGGGCCAATAATACCCTGGAAAAGCTTTACGATGTCTTTGACGGGGATCAGGAAGACAAGAAGCTCTTTAAGAAGCAGACCAAAGAACTGTTTGAAAAAGGGGTCAATCTGTACTGCCAAAAGGAATATTACGAAGCTCGTCTGGTCTTTATCGAAGTCCTAAAGCAGTTCCGTCAGGACGCTGCGGCCAAGGAATATCTCTATCGCTGTGACAGTTATTACCAGCTACAGGACACGGAACAGATCGAGATATTTATTGAGGAGTATTAATGGCAGGGAGGAGAGGGAGCAGATGAAGAAGATTAAGAAATTTTTGAGTGTAGTGTTAAGCATTTTTTTAATAATCGGTGTTTTCCCCTCAGCTCCGCTCAAGGCGGCTGAGCCCTTTCAGGTAGAAATCAGCATGGCTGATATTCCCGGCCAAACGAATGTCTATAGTTACGGTAATGACGGCGCGTTACTCGACATGACGGAAGGGCTTTTGGTACCGGAAGGTTATGTCGGGAATCTTGATGTCCGGCTCACGGTGGCCACCGGTTCGGCAATTGGGGTAAATGTGGCGCAAACAGAGTTAGTTGAAGGAGTTGGTATTTGGTCGGGGAGTATACCTTATCAGGAAGGCGGGTCTTATTCGGGAATGATAACCTGGGAAGGTGATGAATCGGTTCCGTTCACAATCGCGGCACTGAAGTCAACCCCCTGGATCACTAGCGTAACTGTAAACGGGGAAGAGGCGGATTATAACTATGGTGACGGACCCATTGTGTATGTGTTGAGTGGAGAAGGTGATTATAACTATGGTGCCCAGGTAATGGGAGTGGGCCCGCATATCATTAAGATTGAGGCGGCGGCCGGCGTGGAGCCTTCCATGCTGCCGCAGTTCGAGGGTTGGACCATTGGTGAGGACTGGAAAACTTGGACCTTGACCTTACCGGACGGAGAAACTTCGTCAGCATTGTTCTTGCAACTGCAGGCAGGCGACGGAGCAACCAAGGCTTTTTCCCTCACAGTCTACTATGAAGCGTTGCCGCCAACCTTAAGCATAGCCGTTAACGGGGAGGCGGCTACCGATTTTGAGGTTGGAGTTGATGGTATCTTATACTACTATACAAGTATCAATGTAACGCAAATGACCGGTAATGAGATTACCATCAGCGGGGGCAGCGATATGGTTTATGTTAGTCATAGCAGCTACTATTCACCAGATGCCTTCGCCATGGGAGCAACCTGGGAGAACTGGACTTTGGATATGCCTGAATCAGGCAGTGCAGATTTAAGCATTGTGTTAAACGACACGAACGGTGTGCAAATAGCTGAGGTAAGGATATA
>CAYXHK010000037.1:0-12796 GCA_964464665.1 uncultured Syntrophomonadaceae bacterium | reverse complement strand
AAATCATCGGTCTTATCTGAATCCCCCACTCCCTCCGATACCAACTTGAACTTAGGAAAGAAAAGGCGAATCAGATCCTCCACCATTCTTGCATAGTATTCCTCTGTAGCCTGTACCTTTACCTGCAATTGTTAAACCTCTTTTCCCGGGGATCAGTCCTAGTCAACCAAAAAGGGATTGTGCGCTTTTTCAAACCCGACCGTAGTACCTGGTCCATGGCCCGGATAAACCTCGGTATCATCCGGGTGGATCATTAATTTCTGCTTGATCGAATCAATCAGCTGCCGGTAGGAGCCGCCTGGAAAATCCGTCCGGCCAATACTGCCGTTAAACAGCGTATCGCCGACGAAGATCAGCGATTTCTCCCCCACGTCCAGTTTTAGACTGATACCGCCGGGAGTATGGCCGGGGGTCTCGATAACGTCCAGGGTGACTGTATTCCCGACTTTGATCTGATCCCCTTCTTTAACCTCCCGGTCCGCGGCCGGGCCGTTAATCGCAAAACCCGACAACAGGGAAAGATTCCGGCCTGAACTGGTTAACATGGATGCGTCAGCCGTGTGAATGATTAATTCTGCCTGGGTTTCTTCTTTCAGTTTGCGATTGCCGCCAATGTGATCCACATGACCGTGGGTATTGATGATCTTACTCAATTTTAAATTATGCCGGCTAAGCTCGCCCATAATCCGGCCGGGATCGCCGCCGGGATCGATTACGGCCGCCTCCAGGGTTTCTTCACAACCGATAATGTAACAATTAGTGCCTAATTGCCCTACTTCCATGCCCAACAATATCACGCTTTCATCCTCCATCTTAAAAATAATTTCATTCAAAACTGACGCCGGCTATCGAGCAGCAGCGTTACCGGTCCGTCGTTAAAGATTTCTACCAGCATCTCCGCTTGAAATTGACCGGTCAGAACCTTTAACCCAAGTTCTCTTAAATTCTTTGCCACTTGCTCATAATAAATTTCCGCCACGGCTGGTTCCGCGGCCCCGCTGAAACTGGGCCGACGGCCTTTGCGGACATCTCCCGCCAGGGTAAACTGCGAAACTACTAAAATTTCTTTGTCCAAATCCAGCGCCGATAAATTCATTTTGCCCTGGGAATCATCAAACACGCGCAAGTTGGCCACTTTATCCACCATATACTGCACATCATTTAGATTATCCCCGTTTTCTACGCCAAGGAGCACAACTAGACCGGCGCCGGTGTCCGCCAGTAATTGGTCCTTCACCTTAACCCGCGCTTCACGAACCCGCTGGACTACCGCGCGCAAACGTACTCACCTCTTCCTAACCCTGAGAAGGCACTACCCGGCGAACATCAATGATTCCATTGACCTTCTTGATCTTTTGCAGGATACTCTGCAAATGTTCTACATTATTGATTTCGAGAGTTAAATTGATAGTCGCCTGCTTTTGCTTGTTCGCGCGGGCATACACTGAGATTATGGGAATTCGGGAATCAGCAATCGTATTCATCACGTCCGTAGTTAAACGGGAGCGATCCAAGGCCTTAACCTCCACCTCTACATGATAACCTGGCTGACTCTCCACATCCCAGGCAACTTCAATGATCCGCTCCGGTTCATTACGCCGATAACCGCCCAGATTCGGGCAGTCTGCCCGGTGAATCGAAACCCCGCGGCCCCGGGTAATGTAGCCGGCAATAACGTCCCCCGGCAGCGGATTACAACAGTGCGAAAACCGAACCGCCATATTATCCAAGCCGAGAACCCGCACCCCGGCCTTTCTCCGTCCCTCTCCGGCACGGGGACGGGTTTCCAAAAGTGCGTTAACCTGCTCCTCTTCACCCAGAGACGCCTTCCGTTCCTTTTGAAAATCTTCTTTTAGTTTCCCGATAACCTGCAAAGCCGAGAGGGTGCCTACGCCCACAGCGGCGTATAACTCCTCAATGGACAGGAAATTAAAACGCTTGGAAGCCTCCTGCAGCTTATCCGCCCGTACCCAGTCCGCCAGCTCCGAACCCTGTTTTTTGATTTCCCGCTCTAAAATTTCGCGGCCGCGCACTATGTTTTCTTCGCGCTGTTCCTTTTTAAACCACGTCCTGATCCTTGATTTGGCCTGGGTGGTTTTAACTATCTTTAACCAGTCGCGGCTCGGTCCCGACTGCTTCGAGGTGATAATTTCCACAATATCCCCGTTATTCAGCCGATAGTCAATCGGGACCATCCGGCCGTTCACCCGGGCACCCACGCACCGATGGCCCACCTCGCTGTGTACCCGGTAAGCGAAATCGATCGGGATCGCCCCAGCCGGCAGTTCAATCACATCCCCCTTGGGGGTAAAAACGAAAACCGTATCGGAAAACAGATCAATCTTTAAGGACTCCATGAACTCATGGGCATCCCTGAGCTCCAACTGCCACTCTAAGAGCTGCCGCAGCCAGGATACTTTCTTATCCATATCTTTATCCAGTTTTCCGCCCTCTTTATAAAGCCAATGCGCCGCTATCCCGTACTCTGCGGTCCGATGCATGTCCCAGGTCCGAATCTGAATCTCAAACGGTTCTCCCCTAGGACCGATTACCGTAGTGTGCAAAGACTGATACATGTTTGGTTTGGGCATGGCAATGTAGTCTTTAAACCGACCCGGCAAAGGTTTCCAAAGGGTGTGGACAATACCTAGGGTGCCATAGCAGTCTTTAACTGAGTCGACAATAACGCGAATCGCCATCAGATCAAAGATTTCACTTAGATCCTTATTCTGCTTGATCATCTTATTATAGATGCTATAGAAATTTTTCGGCCGTCCCGACAGGTCGGCTTTAATTCCGATTGCTGAGAGCTGGGATTTCAGCCTTTCGATCACCTGATTGACCTGTTCTTCGCGTTCCTGCCGCCGGGCCGCAATCCGTTCAACCAGTTCGTAATACCTTTCCGGCTCCAGATAACGCAGGGAGAGGTCTTCCAATTCCCACTTCAAGTGAAATATACCCAGGCGATGGGCGAGCGGCGCGTAAATCTCCAAGGTCTCTTGGGCGATTCTTTTTTGTTTTTCCGGGGAATGGTGTTTCAGGGTCTGCATGTTATGCAGACGGTCGGCCAGCTTAATTAAAATCACCCGGATATCTTTAGCCATCGCTAAAAACATCTTCCGCAAATTTTCCGCTTGCTGTTCTTCCTTGGATTTATACTCCAGCTTGCCGAGCTTAGTTACCCCGTCAACCAGCTGACTGACTTCAGCGCCAAATTTCTGTTCCAGTTCGGCCATAGTTATTTTGGTGTCTTCCAGAACGTCATGTAAGAGACCGGCCGAAATAGTCGATACATCTAATTCCAATTCCGCCAAGGTGTAAGCTACCCGCAGCGGATGAACGATATAGGGTTCTCCGGAATTACGCAGCTGACCTTGGTGGGCTTCCTGGGCAAAAAGATACGCTTCCTGAATCAGGTCTATGTCTTTTCCATTATAATAGCTTTTTACTTTTTCCAGGAGTTTGGTGATCCGCTGCATCCTTTTGCCCCCCTCTCCGGCGTTATCCCCAGGCCAATTCCGGTCGTATAACCATTTAGTACTTTAACTATCTGATGTAGGTTAGAATTATCCTACATAATATGTCAGACTATTAGTTATTGTCAATATTAACCCTAAAATCGACGATTTCTATCTCGATTGATTCCCGCCCCTGCCATACATTTCTTTTAACCTTTCCTATTATATCCACAAGCCGGGGCTGGCCTAACCATTCATATTTTTTAAACCGACCCCAGCCTTTAAAAACGAGACCGGTTTGCCGGCAGCGCAGCCTCAGGTGTTCTCCGGTTTTTCCCATGGGTCCTCCGGTGACATCGATTCGCCGCAGACCTATTATCGGTTCCTCCCACCCATTTCCGAAAGGCTGTAATTTCTCCAGCTCGCGGTATAAGTCGGGGGTAATCTCGCGCGGTTCCAGGGCCAAGTCAACTCGGATCACTTTTATAAAATGCCGGTTTTCAATCTGCTGCTCTCCAAATAGCTCTACCGCCTGCAAAAATTCGTCTATCTGCTCGTCCAACAGACTGAAACCGCAGGCCTGGGGATGACCCCCTCCCTGGGCGAGATGGGAAACCGTGTGCATCAACCGGGTCAAATCGAATTGGGGAATCGAGCGGCCGGAACCTTTCCAGGTCGCCTCGGTGCTGCGGGTGAAAACCAGGGTAGGCCGGTTGTAAGCTTCTTTGATGCGGCCGGCTACCAGCCCGCAGATCGATTCATCCAGATTATGTAGCGGCAGACAAATTATATTGGGCAAATCCGCGGCACCGGCTAATTGAGTTATAGCCGTCTGCATCCCTTGCTCGGTGATTCGTTTGCGTTCCTGATTTAAGTCAACCAGGGATTGAGCCAGTCCGGACGCTTCGGTCTCGTCTCCACTAAGGAGCAGCTTCACCGCTTCCTGAACGTCTCCGATTCTCCCGGCGGCGTTTAGACAAGGAGCCAGATACATCCCGACTTCGTAAGCGGTAATTGGAACTGAGCCTGAGGATTCTCGCTTAGGCAGCTGCCGCTTGATCAATTCGCTAAGACCGGGCCGGGGATTTTTATTCAGCATTTGCAGACCCAGTTTTACCAAGATCCGATTCTCATCCACTAAGGGACTGACATCCGCAATCGTCCCAAACGCCACGAGGTCTAAATAGTCCCAGGCCTTTGCGGCCTTGCCGCAGCAGGCTAAAAGCTCCCGCGCGACTTTCCAGATCACCCCTACCCCTGATAAACCGCCAAAAACATAGGGGTCTGAGGGGAGATTGGGATTAACCAGTATTATGTCTTCGTTAACTGTATCTTGCTCAACTGTATTTTGGCTAAAAGTATTTTTGCCTATTGTATTTATACTGACTGTATTCTCGCTTTCCGTATTTACGCTATGGTGGTCGGTCACCACGACCCTCATCCCCAGTTCACGGGCTTTGGCCAGCGCTTCCGTCGCGTTTGACCCATTATCCACGGTTATGAGCAAGTGCCGTGCCTTAGGCGCCTGCTGATAAATATTCTCCACAATCTCCCAGTTTAAGCCGTAACCGTCCCGCCGGCGATCCGGTATTATAATTGCAGCGGGGACCCCTAATTCAGCCAGCACCTCATGAAGCAGTACACTGGCCGTCATACCGTCAACGTCGTAATCACCGACGATGGTGATTTGCGCCCCCTCGGCAATCTCTTCCCGAATGAGAGCTACCGCAGGTTTTACGCCCGACAGTAAGGCCGACGGACGCAGCGAGACTGGATTCGCCTCGACAAAAGAGTGCATTTGAGCTGGTTGTATGCCCCGCGCCAGGAGGATCTTAGTCAGCACTGGCGACAAGCCGGCAATGGCCGGAATTTTGGGTAACCGAATCGTGGTCCATTGTTTTTCTATATCCATCACAAGAGGAATAATTCGGCATCTGTCGACGATTTCCTGCTCTAAAGCCCCGGATTCCCCAGTCTAAAATATTTGATTTCACCCCGAACCGGTTGCCGATGATCGCATTGCCAATCGGTTTTCAACTTATAAAAATGGTGTTCCCACCTCAAACCGACTGCTAAAACCCTGCTTTAAAGAGCACAGCAAAGCGGACTAATCACATGACATTTTCCCTTATCCATGCTTTTTCAGCAAATGAAGAGCGCAGCAAAGCGGACTAATGACTTAGCCCGCTCTGGTAGGTTATTCTTTAATTTAATCTTATGAGTTTAGAGTTTAGCTTTAAAGCTACAATCCTCCTAAGCCAGCCGGCGTCCTTTGCCCCGGGCCATTAGTTCAAACTCCATCCATAAGGGACCGGCGACAAAGATGCAAGAATATAAGCCAAAAGTTACCCCAATCAATAAGGCCGTAACAAAGATCTTAATGGTCGAGCCGCCAAAGAGCAGCAAAGCGACGAGACAGAAGACAACGGTTAAAACCGTATTGATCGAACGGGCCAAGGTCTGCGAGATGCTTTGATTTACTAAATTCAACAGATCCAAACGCGGGTAGTTGCGTCTGTTCTCCCGGATCCGGTCGAAGATAACGATCGTATTGTTGATGGAGTAACCCAGAATCGTCAAAATCGCAGCCACGAAGGCTCCATCCACTTCAATCTGCAGGATCGAAAAGATCCCGATCACTACTAAAACGTCTTGCAGCAAAGCCAGCACAGCGGCTACACCAAACCTGAACTCGAAGCGCAACGTAATGTATAAGAGCATCATCACGGCAGCAACTGCCAAAGCCATTAAAGCCTTTTGCGCCAATTCCTGGCCAAAGACCGCCCCTACGTTCTGATGCCTAAGCACTTCAACGTCTCCCAGTTTTTCCTGCAGGTTGATGACTAAAGCGTCTACTTTTTCCTGGGGAAGTTCTTCGGTGCGGATGATAAATTCCTGCTGTTCACTCGATTGCACCATCGGCGCTTTTTCCAGGCCAAAACTCTCGACTGCGGCAAGCACTTGCGCCGAATCTACCGCCGAATTGGCTGCTTTAATATGGAGCAGAGATCCGCCAGTATAATCAATGCCTAAATTAAGTCCCTGGGCAGCTAAGGAAATTATGCCCGGGATGATAAAAAGCAAAGAAATTAGATACCAAAACTTGCGGCGGCTGCCAAAATCAAAATACCGGCGCGGCTTCTGACTCGACTGGTCACTACCGGATTCAGGAGCATCCGCGCTTGCCCCTTGGAGATCTTGCTCCTTCGGGTTCACCGAAATTCTCTTTTTCCCAGTTCCTTTACCTGGTCCTTTCTGCTTCACCTAACTCCCCTCCTAAGCTCCATATAGTTTAACATTGGTAATCAGACGCGAACGACCAAGGTACCTGAGCAAGAAACGGGTAAAAGTAATCGCCGTGAACATACTGCACAAAATACCGATACTCAAAGTAAGGGCAAAACCCTTTATCAACCCGCTGCCAAAATAATATAGCACCCCTGCCCCAATTAAGGTGGTAAGGTTCGAGTCAAAAATCGTCCAGAAGGCTCGGGCAAAACCGGCATCAATGGCTGACATTAGCGTTTTCCCGGTCCTTAACTCTTCCTTGACCCGCTCAAAGATTAAGATATTGGCATCAACCGCCATCCCGACGGAAAGAATGAAACCGGCGATACCGGGCAAGGTCAGCGTTGCCCCAAAAAGGGATAAGATGCCAAGCACCAACAAACCAAACAAGACGAGCGAAAAATCAGCTAATATACCCGGAACCCGGTAATACCCAATCATAAAGATGAAAATTGCCAGAAAACCGATTAGACCGGCCTGAAAGCTTTTTTCCAGCGATTCTTCCCCTAAAGACGGACCTACGGTCCGCTTTTCAATCATTTCCAGTTTAACCGGTAAGGAACCGGAACGCAGCAGGATAGCATCATTCTCCGCGGCAGCCAAATTCTCATATCCGCCGTGGATTAACGCTTCTCCATTTAAGATGGGGTTTTCCACCACCGGATTAGTAAGCAGGTTTCCATCTAAGTAAATCCCGATAGGCTGTTTTACGTACTTGGTGGTAATCTCTCCGAAAGTCTTTGCCCCGGCTGCATTAAATGTTATATGCACCTCAGCTTCGCCGGCCTGATTTAAGGCAGCCTTGGCATCCTTTAAGTCTTTGCCATATAAAACGGTTTCACCCTCAGGGGTTTTAAATTCCAGCATGGCGGTTTTGCCGATCAACCGCACCGCCTCTTCCGGGTCTTGGACTCCGGCGAGTTGGACAATAACCCGGTTATTACCCTCCATCTGAATAATCGGTTCTTTGAGGCCTAATTGGTCTATCCGATTGCGGATAATGTCCTGCGCCCCTTTAACTCCTTCCAGGGTAACCGGTGCGTCTGGGGAATCTACGGCCTCCAAAACTACGTGGATTCCACCCTGCAAATCGAGCCCCAGGTTAATATTTTGAATGATCGGTTTGAACCCAAACCCTGCCGCGACAACGATAAGCAGCAGCGTAACCACTACCAGCATCAGGTAGTTGGTGTTTATCCTGTGCATCCCCTTTCCTCCTTTAACTTCGTCTTAATAAAACTGAGGCTTATCTCAAAATACCCTTGTTGATTATAAACCTCGGTATTAAAAGGTGTCAACGCAAATCCACCACTTAGTTAACTGCGGTTGGAACTTTGGCGCCATTGTTTTCTTAGCCGGAAGTATCTAACCGGGCTGCCGGGCTTAATCCGCTTATCCTCAGATAAACTGGTTAGATAAACCGGTTGAATTAGCCGGTTAGATCAGCCGGGCATCGTTAATCAACAGGCGAAACTGGGCTTTTAAAAAATCCGCGGCCCGACGGCACAAGGTCATACGCCCCAGAAAAATCTCAAAGTATTCCATCACCGGGCAAATGCTGATGTCAATATCCAGTTCCATGGTAATGGTTCGCTCATTTTTATCTACATATAAAGCCGACTTCTCTACCGCGTAATTCACCCGGTCGTGAATATCGAAATTAGCCAAGTCACGGTTGCGCACCCGACTGCGGTGAACATCCGACTTGTCGGCCAGGATTAGGGCAGCTGCCACCGGGTTTACAGAGGTGCCGCTGCCTTCATCGTGATTGCCTACAGCCGCTGCAATCACCGCGATTTCTTCCAGGGGCATCCCCAGATCACCCAGAATTTTAAATGATAAAAGGGCGCTTGATTGACTATGGCCAACCCGATTGATTACATTGCCGATATCGTGCAGATAGGCGGCGATTTTGGCCACTTCCACCTCTCGAGGAGAATACCCCAATGTCTGCATAATGTGTTGAATCCGGGAGGTCACCACGTTTAAATGGCGGGTTCCGTGCTCCGTAAACCCCATTTCACCGAGGTACTGATTGCCTCGCCGGACAAAGGTGTGTACCACCGGATCTTGTTTAATATCCTCTAAGGTCAGCATCTTGATCATCCCTTCGATTACCCTTTCTGCCCGCGTTGCCCGATTTACCGGGACTAAGTCCCTTAATCACCTTTAGTTTCGCCTGCGACTAATGCTTCGGTTTCGGTTTCTGCAGTTTCTGGTTCCCGGACCAAGGCCACCGCGTTTTTCATAATCTCGACCACTACTCCATCTGCAATCTCCACCAACAGGGTTTCGTTCCCAATCTCTTCAATATAGCCATGGAGACCCCCCAGGGTAACGATCTGGTCGTCAACTTTCAGATTATCCATCATGCGCTGCCGTTCTTTCTCCCGTCTGCGCTGCGGGGCAATCATTAAAAACCAGATCAAGGCAATAAAACCAAGCATAGTAATTAAAAATGTATTATCCATCAGACCTTTCCTCCTCTTCCTGTTTCGTCTCCGCCGGGTACTGCTCCCAAAACTGCTGCCGAAAGGCGGGAAAACGTTCCTCCTTCAGGGCTTCGCGGATCTGCCGCATCAAATTCAGCAGATAGTGCAGATTGTGAATCGTGGTTAAGCGATGGCCCAAGATTTCGTTGGCCTTGATCAGATGCCGCAAATAAGCCCGGGTATAGTTTCGGCAGGTATAGCAGCCGCAGTCGGCGTCAATCGGCTGATAGTCCCGGGCGTACACTGCATTCCGAATCACCAGCTTGCCGCGTGGGGTCATTACTGTTCCGTTGCGGGCAATCCGGGTCGGCAGGACGCAATCAAACATGTCAATACCGCGGCTTACCCCTTCCACTAAGCAATCGGGCGAACCGACCCCCATTAGGTAATGGGGCTTTTCCTGGGGTAAAAGCGGCACCGTATGCTCTAACATCTCGTACATCAAAGACTTCGGCTCCCCTACGCTCAGACCGCCGATTCCGTATCCCCAAAAATCGAGAGCGGTCAACTCCTTGGCGCTCTGCTGCCGTAATTCGGGAAACATCCCGCCCTGCACAATCCCAAAAAGAACCTGATCTTTGCGGGTATGGGCCTGCTGACAGCGGCTGGCCCAGCGGGTAGTGCGTTCCAGAGAGGCCTTTGCGTAATCATAAGAACAAGGGTAAGGCGTACATTCGTCAAAAGCCATAATGATATCCGCGCCTAAAGCCATTTGAATCTCCGTCGCTCTTTCCGGACTTAAGAAATGAGTGGAACCGTCCAGATGAGAACGGAAGGTAACCCCGTCTTCCTCAATCTTGCGCATTTCCCCCAGGCTAAAGACCTGAAAACCCCCGCTATCGGTCAGGATAGCCTTAGGCCAATTCATAAACTGGTGTAATCCGCCGGCCTCCTGCACAATATCCGCCCCCGGGCGCAGGTATAAATGATAGGTGTTGCCGAGAATTATGGAAGCCCCTAAATCGGCTAACTCTTCCGGGGTCATGGTTTTAACCGTCGCTTGGGTTCCTACGGGCATAAAAACCGGGGTTTCAATCTCTCCGTGGGGAGTTGTCAGAAAGCCCCAACGCGCCGCAGTCTCGATACATTGTTTTCGAATTTTAAAATTAAAGTCCATTTCTTTTGCGCATCCAACCTTTGCTTGAACTAGTAGTCTGTTAACACTAATTCTGTAGTTCTTCCCGGCAAAGTCGCCGTTGGTAATTCCGGGCATGTAATGCCTAACCAGTTAAGTATGTTCTAGTTTAAGAGTTAACAAGGTACTAGTGCCATCTCGCCTAAATTTAGACTTTTCCCTTTTAGCCCGAAAGGGATCGCATTTAAACTTTATCTATTATATCAGATAATTATATCAGATTATCAGCATCGCATCACCATAGCTGAAAAACCGGTACCGGTGCTGCACCGCTTCCTGGTAAGCCTTAAAGACCAGCTCTTTTCCCGCCAAAGCGGAAACCAGCATCAGTAAGGTGGACCGGGGCAGGTGAAAATTGGTGATCAAACCGTCGACCACCTTAAAACGGTAACCCGGATAAATAAAGATATCGGTCCATCCCGACTGAGGGCAAACCTGCCCGCTGGCGTCGGCCACAGTTTCCAAAACCCGGGCCGAGGTCGTACCCACCGCCAATACCCGTCCCCCCTGACGCCGCGCCTGATTAATGACCTCAGCGGTTTGGCCGGAGATGGAATAATACTCCGAGTGCATTTGGTGCTGCTCGACTTTTTCCGCCTTAACCGGCCGAAAAGTACCGAGACCCACGTGTAAAACCAGGGATACGATTAACACCCCTTTTTGCTGAATCTCCGCCAGCAGTTGGGGGGTAAAATGCAGTCCGGCCGTGGGAGCCGCTACCGAACCATGGGTTTTCGCGTAAACGGTTTGATAGCGCTGGCGGTCACTTGCGCCGGGCGAACGATTAATATAGGGGGGCAAAGGAGTCTCGCCCAACATTTCCAGGATTTCCGCAAACCTTGAGGCAAGTGTTTCCGGCGCCATCCCCGGCATACTAAATTCGATTATCCGACTTCCCGAATCGGTAACTTCGCGGACTAAACCCTCCATGAGAAGGGAGTGTCGGTCCCCGCTGGGCTTTGATCCAGCGCCCGGATCGACTGGCACCGGTTTTTGGCTTAGTAGTTGCTGCTCCCCATCGGGCTTCGCCTCAGCGCCCAAGTCAAGGGGACTGGCAAAACAGAGCCGCATCCCCGGCTGGGCTTTTCGTCCGGGTTTAACCAGCACCTCCCAAAGCAATGGGGATTCCTGAGCCTGCAGCAAAAAAACTTCCAGCTTGGCGCCGGTGTCGGCCCTTCTCCCCCACAAGCGGGCCGAAATCACCCGGGTTTCATTTAAAACTAGAACATCTCCTGGATTTAAATAATCCAGGAGATTGTAGAAGAGGCGGTGTTCTAAAGCGGCTTGCTTCCGCTTAACAACCATGAGACGAGACCTATCCCGCAGCGGACAGGGTTCCTGAGCAATCAGTTCCTTCGGTAACTCGTAGTCAAAATCAGCAACCAGCATTAAAAATACTCCTAACTAACGCCAACTAAAACTAGTCTCCTTATTTATTAACCTGGATCAACCGCGTCTCGGGGTAGTAGAAATCCAAAATCTCGTCACATTTAAAACCTTGCTCCGCCATCCCGAACGCCCCCCACTGGGATAAGCCGACTCCATGTCCCCAGCCGTGTCCCTGGATATAAATAACGGTTGGTATTTTCGACCGCTGATACTTGCCCGCGGCCCCAGTCACGTAATAACCGGATTCCATCCCCGCCAAATTTTGCCTGCCGTTTTTGGAAACTACCATCAGACTGGAGTCTGCTCCCTGCCGGGCCGCTTTTTCGCCTTGACCGTTCAGCATGGTAAACGAAGCATCCGTATCCAGATCAAATAATCTGCCCATTACTTTATCATTGCCCACGGCACCAGTCGGATTTAACAGACTAACAAACTTAGAACCGGTTATTTTAGTATTGTTGCCTCGATCATCGTAAATAATAACCTGGTTCACCCTTCCCGAGGGGTATTTGCTTAATTCAATCGACTCGATTAAGCCAAGCTGCGGGCTTGCCGTCAGCAACAGGTTGCGCAGCCCTTCTTCGCCGCGGCTGTTTCGCCCGTTCACCGCCGTGGTATAGCTCCAGTCCGCCAGGCCGTGTCCTAGGCTGTACGGGTCAGGCCGGCCTTGCAAATAATAAAGATCCGCCCCAAAAACATTCACATTGTTTTCCGTGTAGCCTCCGCTGTTTGAATGATAGAGCGCCGTTACTAACGCCCCCTGGTTATCCACCAGGACCTGCCCTTCTGTTTCCTTCAGCAGATTGTTAATCGAAGGCTCTTCGTAATCATAGCCCCCATAAACCTGACAGTTGGTAGTGGCGCACAGATTAAAGCCCTCCGCGCGATGCTTGTTCATGTTTTGCGCCGCATAAGTCCGGGCAATAATCGCCTGCGCCTTTAAGGCCTCCTTCGGCCACCAGGCACTCATCTCCCGCGGCACAACCCCGGCCACATAATCTTCCATAAGCAGTTCATTGATCCCGGTTAAGCCG
>CAYXHK010000036.1:0-12889 GCA_964464665.1 uncultured Syntrophomonadaceae bacterium | reverse complement strand
GTTCAAAAAGTTCAGATTGCGGGTCATAGCGCAGAGTGTCAGTGGGATTTTATGAACGGTGTCTACGTGAACTTTGTTGCCTTTGTCAAGGACAATGGCCGATCGGGTGTCAGTGGGGTTTTATGAAAGGTGTCTACGTGAGCCACCATCAGTACAGGTAGGGTACCATTATAGTAAAAAACTAAAAGTTTAAAGAATGAGTTTAAAAGAATTAAGTTTGTTTAAAAAATAACATATTTTTGAGTTTAAAAAATCACGTTAAACCGGGTTTAAAACGGGCGGAAACGGAAAAATTAGGCTTGAGGCTAGGGCTTAAAGCGGGGTCAACTGCAGGAGGGATGGTGAAACGGGTGTTAGTAATTAACGAACCTTCAGTCCAAATGCATAATTGGTCCCCTAAAGTATACCGGCCGCCCATTAATTATGAACCGATCCCGGCAGCGCGCAGACACATCCGACGCTTAGACGGCAGCGGCTCCAAAGCGCAGCTGATCCTGTTTGACGATGGACGTCAGTATGTCGTAAAGTTCAAAGGCAATCAACAAGGCCCCCGGGTGTTGCCCAATGAGCTGTTGGCCGCACGTTTGGCGGTTTTGCTCGGGGTGCCGGTCGTAGAGTTTGAGATCGTCCGGGTTCCCCAGGCTTTCATTGACGCCGAACCTGACATGGCCAGATACCCGTTCGTGGGCGGTCTGCAGTTTGGCAGCCGCTACTATGAAAACGCCTTTGCCAACCCCACTAAATCGATGATGGCCAAACTGAACAATCCGCAGCTGTTTGGTTTAATCGTTGTTTTCGACCACCTGATCAACAACTGGGACCGGGCGAGTCACGGGGATAACGTGTTATATATCCGGAACGACCCTGATCACCTGCTGTTGATTGACCACGGTCACGCGTTTCAAGGACCGGAATGGACCGTGGACGTGCTGCGAAACACCGCCCTGCCGGTTGAGCCCTTGTTTGGCTTTTTTTATCGCTTTCTAGCTGATTTAATGGTCGGGGATGTTTTCTCCGAGCCACTGGCCCGCATTGAAAGTCTGCAGCGCGAGCAAATTGAGTCTTTATTTATCGACATCCCCCTGCAGTGGGGGATTTACGAGGAGGAGCAGGATGCGCTGGTGGATTTTTTGATGGTGCGCAAAGATTTTGTGCGTTCAGCCATCACCGAGTTAAAAGCCAAAGGGCTTTTCCCTAAAAGTTTATGATGTTTGTCTTGAATTTTAAATTAAAAATTAAATTAGGCGCGAGATTTTAGCGTGAAGAGATTTTTGGCGCGAAGAGGTTTCAGCGCGGACAGATTCTTGCGTTGCTACCGGTATAAGAGTTTGCTATAATTTAAAGATAGCGCTAGTTCCGGAAGGGGGAAGGATGCCGATTGCCCTAGCCATCCAGCGGGCGTCAGGTGTCCATTTTTTATGATTATTACCAGAGAACAGGTGGAGTACGTGGCCCGGTTAGGCCGGCTGAAACTGACCGAAGCGGAGCAAAAGCAGTATACCGCCCAGCTGAATACCATTCTGGAGCATGCCCGTATTATGGACAAACTCGATACCTCGGACGTTGAACCGATGGCGCACGTGCTGCCCTTAAATAACGTGTTTCGGGAAGATGCGGCGGGCGCTTGCCTGGAACGAGAATTAGCGCTGCAGAATGCGCCGGACCGGGTTGAAGGCCTTTTCAAAGTACCCCGGCTTGTTTAGTTTATTTAAGCCATGAATGAGGCTTTAAGGAGTGCAACCTTTGGCAAATCTAAATAAACTGTGTATCCATGCCTTGCGGGACTTGCTGCAGACGGGTCAGATTCAGGCCAGCGAGGTATTAAACGATTGTCTGGAACGAATTGAGCAGGTGGAACCTAAAGTCAAGGCTCTTATTACCTTAACCGCGGACGTGGTTGGGTCAGCCCCGATGGGTCAAACCACATCGGTAGGGCAAACCAGCCAGCCCGGTCAAACGAGCCAAACGAGGCAAAACTACCAAACAGGCTGTGCTTCTGTGGGTCAAACGGGGCAAAACCACCAAACTGCTTTTGCGGGCCAGACCAGCCGTGCCCCCGGCACGGGTCATCCGTTAAACGGCATCCCCATGGCCTTAAAAGACAACCTGTGTACCCGCGGAGTGCGTACTACCTGCGCTTCCAAGATTTTAAGAAATTTCATTCCGCCCTACGACTCTACGGTGGCTGAACGTTTAAGTCAGGCCGGCTCCGTCATGGTCGGCAAAGCCAACATGGACGAGTTTGCCATGGGTTCTTCCACCGAGAACTCCGGTTTTTTTTCCACGGCAAATCCCTGGGATTTAGGCCGGGTGCCCGGCGGTTCCAGCGGCGGCTCCGCTGCTGCCGTGGCTGCGGATGAAGTCATCTTTGCCTTGGGTTCCGATACCGGGGGTTCGATTCGGCTGCCCGCGGCTTTTTGCGGCGTGGTCGGTTTAAAGCCCACCTATGGACGCGTTTCCCGTTACGGCTTGGTGGCCTATGCCTCCTCATTGGACCAGATCGGCCCCCTGACCAAAGATGTAACCGATTGCGCCCTGGTCTTAAACGCGATTGCCGGTTACGACCCGAAAGACTCGACCTCGGCTCCAGTCGAGGTGCCGGACTACACCGCTTTTTTGCATCGGGACTTAAAAGGCTTAAAGATTGGCGTGCCGCGGGAGTATTTCGGCCCGGGGCTTGATGCGGAAGTGGATGCCGTAATTAGAAAGGCCCTGGCCAAACTGGAAGACCTGGGCGCCATCTGTGAAGAAACGAATTTACCGCATACCGAGTACGCCTTGCCGGCTTATTATTTAATCGCCCCGGCCGAGGCCAGTTCCAATTTGGCCCGCTACGACGGGGTGCGTTACGGCCACCGTTCCGCACAGGCCGAAGACATCATCTCCATGTTCCAAAATACCCGGGTCGAGGGCTTTGGCTCCGAGGTGAAGCGCCGCATCATGCTCGGCACCTACGTCTTGAGTTCGGGTTATTACGATGCCTACTACCTAAAAGCCTTGAAGGTCAGAACCCTGATTAAACAGGAATTTGACCGGGTTTTTGAAAAATATGACCTCTTGGTTTCCCCCACTGCCCCCGTTACTGCTTTTCGTTTTGGGGACAAGGAGGACCCGTTAGCCATGTATCTGACCGATGTCTGCACCATTCCGGTTAATTTGGCGGGCCTGCCGGGCATCTCAATCCCGGCCGGCTTTGCCCAGAACCTGCCGGTCGGCTTGCAGCTGATTGGCCGTCCGTTTGGCGAAGGAACCCTGCTGCAGGCAGCCCATGCTTACGAGCAAAGCACGGAATGGCATAAACAAAAGCCCAGCCTGGACTGAATTGCCGCCGCTCAACCAGGACCAAGCTGTTGTCGGCCTCTGGCTGGACTAAGTTCCTGGCCCTCTATTTTTTACTAAGCTGCCGCTTATTGCCAATCTTTACCGAGCTGCGGCCGGCGAAAGGTCTTAACAACGATAAATAGATTTGATGTTAAGGTTTTGGCAGTGAGCCGAGAGGCGGAAGTTTGTTAAAATCTTGGCAGCGTAGCCGGGAAATAAATGCATGTTAAAGTCTGTCCAAAGCAGTCGCAGCCGAGAGGCACATTTTTGTTGAGGTGAGTTGACGTGACCACTGAGTCCACTGAGTCCACTGAGTACGAAGCCGTCATCGGGCTGGAAGTCCACGCGGAACTGAAAACCCAGTCCAAAATATTTTGCGCCTGTCCGACTGCCTTCGGCGGGGAGAGCAATACCCATGTCTGCCCGGTTTGCCTAGGCCTGCCCGGGGTTTTACCGGTTTTAAACCGTAAAGTGGTTGACTACGCCATCAAGACCGGCCTGGCTTTGAACTGCCAAATTGCCGAGTTCAGCAAGTTTGACCGTAAGAATTACTACTACCCGGACCTGCCCAAAAACTTTCAGGTTTCCCAGTACGACCTGCCGATTTGTCAAGCGGGGCACCTGGAAATCGAAGTTGACGGCCAAAAGAAAAAGATTGGGATTACCCGGGTGCACATGGAAGAGGATGCCGGCAAATTAGTGCATCAGGGAGAAACCATATCCAGCTCGGAGTACTCGCTGGTTGACTATAACCGGACCGGGGTTCCTTTGATTGAAATCGTGTCTGAGCCGGACCTGCGTTCCGGGGAGGAAGCCCGGGCTTACCTGGAAAAACTCAAGTCCATCTTAGAGTATCTAGAGGTTTCCGACTGCAAGATGGAAGAGGGTTCTCTGCGGTGCGACGCTAATATTTCGGTGCGGCCGAAAGGGAGCCTGATCTTAGGCACTAAGGCTGAAGTCAAGAATATGAATTCCTTCCGTTCCCTGCAGCGGGCCGTGGAGCACGAAATTGTGCGCCAGACCGAAGCCCTGAAAAATGGCGAAGCAATTGTGCAGGAGACACGAACCTGGGAAGAGGGGAAGGGAATCACCCTTTCGATGCGCAGCAAAGAACAGGCCCACGACTACCGGTATTTCCCGGAGCCGGACCTGTTGCCGCTTTTAATTGACCGCGCCTGGGTAGAGGAATTGCGGCAGCAGCAGCCGGAACTGCCCGATGCCCGGCAGGAACGGTTCATCCGGGATTATGGAATCCCGGCTTATGACGCCCAAGTGCTGACCAATTCCCGCGCTCTTGCGGATTACTACGATGATTGCTGTAAGCTGTACCCCAACCCCAAGGCAGTCAGCAACTGGATAATGGGGGAACTGTTGCGCTTACTTAAAGCGGAAGGTCTGGGGATAAATGAGTTGAAGGTTACCGCGCCGCTTCTCGCGGAGCTGCTTAAGCTGATAGACAAGGGCACGATCAGCGGCAAAATAGCCAAAACCGTTTTGGAAGAAATGTTTATAGCCGGCCAGTCCCCGGAACTGATCGTTAAGGAAAAAGGCTTGGTGCAGATCACCGATGAATCAGCGCTGGCTGAGCAGGTGGAGCAGGTAATCGCGGCGAATCCCCAAGTGGTTTTAGACTTTAAAAATGGGAAAGATAAAGCTTTCGGCTTCCTGGTCGGCCAGGTGATGAAACAGACGCGGGGCAAGGCCAATCCCGACGCGGTAAACCGTTTGCTCAAAGAACGGCTTTCGAAAGGCGTTTAGATCAAAAGCGCACGAAAGATATGCGGCAGCGGATCCACAGGATAACGCTTTTAGAAAGGCGTTTAGATCAAAAGCGCATTGAAGTTGTGCTGAAGTTGCAATGAAGTTGAATCCTCCCGCAACGCTGCGGGCAGAACCTGTGTTGATCCGGGTCACAACCCCAACTGTAAAAGTTTAAGCCTCCCGCAGCAGACAGAACCGGGGGCCGAGAAGTCAGAATCGACCTATTGTTTAAATGGAATGCTTCAGCGGGATGTTTAGTGGATGTTTTAAGTTATGTTTTTGTGGAATTTACTGGATCAAGCTCCAAATCTTTTTAACATTTGTATACAAAATACTTAATAGAATGAGCAGGAAAAAAGGTTTTGTCTAGCGAAAATAACAGTTTTAGCTTATGATTAAACCTAGTTTTATAAAAGAGAGTATTTGCGAGGAGGATGATTTAGGTGGTGGGTAAAAAGATCTATATTGTTGATACCACCTTGCGTGACGGCGAACAAACGGCGGGAGTCGTGTTTGCGAATCAAGAAAAAATTCGGATAGCCAAATATCTGGATGAGCTTGGCGTGGACCAGATTGAGGTTGGCGTTCCGGTTATGGGTGGAGACGAAAAACAGGCAATTCGGGCGATTTGCAAACTGGGCTTAAAGGCGAGTATTATGGGTTGGAATCGGGCGGTTGTCTCGGATATTCAAGAATCTATCGACTGCGGGGTAGATGCGGTAGCTATCTCAATTTCTACTTCCGATATCCACATCAAGTATAAACTGCAGACCACGCCGGAGGATGTCCTGGAGCGGATGGTCAAGGCAGTCGAGTTTGCCAAGAAACAGAATGTTTATATTTCGGTAAACGCGGAAGACGCTTCCCGCAGTGATATGAACTACTTGATCGAGTTTGCCCGCAACGCCAAACAGGCGGGAGCGGATCGGCTGCGCTATTGTGATACGGTGGGCGTTTTGGAGCCATTTGCGACCTACGAAAAAATTAAGACCTTAATTGATGCGACTGGCATTGATGTCGAGATGCATACCCATAATGATTTTGGAATGGCCACCGCTAATGCCTTAGCCGGGGTTCGGGCCGGGGCCAACTGGGTTGGCGTAACCGTAGGCGGCCTGGGAGAACGGGCTGGCAATGCTCCGCTGGAAGAGGTGGTAATGGCCCTTAAGTACATTGATGGGGATGACCTGAATTTTAAGACCGGGATGTTTGTGGAAGTCGCCAAATACGTGGCCCGTGCCTCCGGGCGCATTTTGCATCCCTCGAAACCGATTGTTGGCTCAAACATGTTTGCCCACGAATCGGGCATTCACGGGGACGGTGTGTTAAAGAATCCGTTGACTTACGAGGTGTTTGCTCCTGAAGAGGTAGGCCTCCAAAGACAAATCGTGATTGGCAAGCATTCTGGCACACATTCGCTGATTGCCAAGTTTCGTGAGTACGATGTTGAGCTGAGTGATTCTGATGCCGAAGGCTTGTTGGTTAGGGTGCGCGCGGTGACCGTTAATCTCAAACGTCCCCTATTTGACAAAGAACTGGTTAGCTTATGGGAAGATTATTGTCTCGAGAGGGGAGAGTAGACGGTTGGGGAAAACTATAGCCGAAAAAATTCTAGGCGCTCATAGTAATCAAGAAGTTTCTGCCAATGATATTGTCGTAGCCGATTTAGATTTCGCGATGGGTCAGGATGGCACTTCACCGTTAGCCATTCAGGCTTTTCGCGATATGAACGGGATAAAAGTATTTGATCCGAAAAAAGTGGCGATGATCATTGACCACAGCGCGCCCAGTCCGCTGGAGGGCGTATCCTCCCTGCATACCATTATGCGGGAGTTTTCCAAAGAACAAGGTATGACTTTTTACGATATTGGCGAAGGGGTCTGCCACCAGCTGATGCCCGAAAAAGGCAATGTAGTCTGCGGCGACCTGATCGTGGGAGCGGATTCGCATACCTGCTCTTACGGGGCATTAAACGCCTTCTCCACCGGGGTCGGCTCGACCGACTTGGCGGCGGCCATGATCTCCGGGAAACTCTGGTTTAAAGTGCCAGAAACCTTTAAGTTTATCTTAAACGGCCAGTTGCCGCCCGGGGTTTTTGGGAAAGATTTGATCCTCTACCTGATTGGCCAGGTTACCGCCGATGGCGCGACCTACATGGCAGCCGAATATACCGGGGAAGCCATTCGGGCGCTCAGCGTGGAGGGCCGTTTGACCATGTCTAATATGGCGATTGAAATGGGTGCTAAGGCCGGCCTTATGGAAGCCGATGAAAAGACCCTGGCTTGGGTTCGGGCGCACAGCAATCGCGAACCAAAGCCGGTCTCCTCGGATCCGGATGCGGTCTATGCTAAGATGCTGGAATTCGACGTGTCAAACCTGCCCCCGCAGATCGCTAAACCGCATACGGTGGATAACGTGGTTCCGGTTACGGAAGTGCTGGGCACCCCGATTCAGCAGGCGGTGATTGGCACCTGCACCAACGGACGGCTGGAAGACCTGCGGATTGCCGCCAAGATTTTGGAAGGCCGCCAGATCAATCCGAATGTAAGATTTATTGTGGCTCCCGCATCGCGGCAAATCATGTTAAACGCCATTAAAGAAGGGGTTTTGCAGACCCTGATTGAAGCGGGCGCAGCGGTGGTTACCCCCGGCTGCGGCCCCTGTGTCGGTACGCATAACGGAGTTCCTTCGGATGGTGAAAACGTGCTTTCAACCGCTAACCGCAATTTCAAAGGCCGGATGGGTAACAGCAAGGCGTTTATTTATTTAGCTTCGCCGGCGACGGTTGCCGCTTCCGTTCTAGTTGGAGAGATCGCAGATCCTCGTGAGTTTCTGCGCTAAAAGGGGTGGAATAAAGGAAATGAATTTTGTAGGCAAGGCTCATAAGTTCGGGAATGACGTGAACACTGATTACGTTATTTCGGGCAAGTATAAATTTAAAACCTTAGATATGAAAGAATTAGCCAAGCACGTAATGGAAGACCTGGATCCGGATTTTTACAACAAAGTCTCGAAGGGCGATTTTATCGTGGCTGGGACTAATTTTGGCTGCGGCTCTTCCCGGGAACAGGCTCCCTGGGCCGTAATCTACGCCGGGGTCAGTGCGGTAATCGCCAAGTCGTTTGCCCGGCTGTTTTACCGCAACGCGATCAACTGCGGTTTGCCCTTGATTGAGTGCGACACCGATCAGATTAACCCGGGGGATGAGTTAGAGGTGGATCTGGAAAAAGGCGTGCTGTACAACCGCACCAGCGGCAAGGAACTGCAGATTACTCCTTTACCCAAGGTAATGCTGAAAATCTTGCAGGAAGGCGGCCTGGCCGCGCACTTCCAAAAATACGGAACTTTCAATTTCGACTAAGCTGACTCGTGGAAAGTTACGAATTGAACTAAGGAAGCAAAAAGAACGTCCCTTTGCTTCCTTAGTTCCAAAGCGTCATGACACGGGCGTAAAGCTGCCGCTAATGTGGTCAATGGACTGCTTGGCAGTAAAGTCTTAGGGAAACAGACCAGTCCATATATGTGTAACCTACAGATGAAATATCATGTTTATAGGTGAGAATATATGGGAAGTCTGCGTACCTAAGAACCTGCCGAATTTATTCGCGCAGAGTGTCAGTGGCGAGGTTCTCTAAATGGGAATCTCGTTTTCGTTTTCTTTCGTCTCGGGGACTGCCCTGGTTCCTTTTTTACTTTCTTATTTATCTTCCTCTTTTTCTTTCTTTTGACAGGGGACAGTCCCCCTGTCGAATCTACGAATCACGAATAATGAATAAAAAAAGCAAAATGAAAGAAAATAAAAGCGGTAGCGAATGTCAAGCAAGCACAGCGAGACCGCGACACCATTTTAGATTAAATCAGCAGAAATCTATTTCACCGGAGAGGGGGAAAACGATTGGTAACAACCAAGTTTGAGCCGGGTGGAGTCACGGTATATCCCTACCCAGCCGGGCGCGGGGACCTGGTTACGATCGGTTACAACGGTCTACTGGCTAATTCGGGGGCAGATCAAGTTTATCTGTATACCGGCTTTGGCCCAACCTGGAAGGATTCACAGTTTATTCGGATGATGCGCACCAATTCTGGTTGGGAGAGGACCATCGCTGTGGAAAGTAAGGATAGCCTGAATTTTTGTTTTAAAGACAGCGCAAGCAATTGGGACAACAACAATCAATATAACTGGTATGTTCCAATCCACTAACCCTTAAGCTAACCCATTCCAAACTGATAGTTCCCAGCCTTATCGGGTAGGGAACTATTTACTTTATATATTAGGGGTTTTAGGTTTAGAACCTGAGCTTACATTGAGCTTAAATAATTTTGCCGTTATTTCCATATACTAGAGGTAATTTTGGAGGGAGAAGAAATATGCGCATCTTAATGCTTTCCTGGGAATACCCCCCAGGGAATATCGGCGGTCTCGGCCAGCACGTAGCGGACCTTTCCCAGGCTTTGGTCCGCTCAGGCATCGAAGTGCACGTAGTTTGTCCAGCTACGGATAACGCTCCCGACTTTGAAAAACGGCAAGGGGTTCAGGTGCACCGGGTCCGGCCTTATCCGCTGTCCACCCCGGATTATGTTTCCTGGGTCTTACAGCTGAATATCTCCCTTTTAGAAAAGTCAGTCGAGCTGCTTAACTCGGTTCGACGGTTTGAGCTGATTCACGCGCACGACTGGCTGGTGGCTTATGCCGGCAAAGCTTTGAAACACAGTTATCAGCTGCCGTTGGTAGCCACGATCCACGCCACGGAACACGGGCGCAATCATGGTTTGCATAATGAGGTGCAGCGTTTTATCGGCAGCGTGGACTGGTGGTTGACTTACGAAGCCTGGCGGGTCATCTGCTGCAGTTACTATATGCAAGAGGAACTGCAGCGGGTTTTGCAACTGCCCGGGGATAAAATCCAGCTGATCCGCAACGGCGTAAACCGGCAGGATTTCCAGGTAGACGAAGCGCAGAAGGACGAACTGCCAGCTTTTCGCAGTCGGTACGCGCACTCAGACGAAAAAATCATTTTTTACGTGGGACGGCTGGTGCACGAAAAAGGGGTGCAGCTGCTTTTGGAGGCCGCCCCCCGGATTTTGGCGGCTTATCCCAAGTGTAAGTTTGTGATTGCCGGCCAGGGGCCGAATGAAAACTATCTGAAACAAAAAACTCGGGAAATGGGGACGCAGAGTCAGTTCTATTTTACCGGCTATATTGATGATTCCACTCGCAACTGCCTGTATCAATGCGCGGATGCCGCGGTATTTCCCAGCCTGTATGAACCCTTCGGCATTGTGGCCCTGGAAGCAATGGCCGCAGGCGCCCCGGTGATAGTGCCCGATACCGGTGGAATCTCGGAGCTTATTAACTCGGGCTTTGACGGTTTGAAATTTAATACCGGCTCGGCCGAATCGCTGGCCCACCAAATCATCCAGCTTCTAGGCCAGCCGCAGTTGGCGGAGCAACTGAGGCAGCAGGCTTATAAAAAGGTGGTAAAGCATTTTTCTTGGGATAATATCGCAAGTCAGACTATTACCCTGTATAAACAGGTGCTGAAAGAAAAAGCCGAGAACGAGCGGCGGAATTTGTGGTCAGCTGACTGGTTGGCTGACCGGTTAGGTGACCGCTTAGGTGATAGATTAGCTGATAAAGGAGGCGCGGAAGTTGAAGGCAATCATCATGGCTGGTGGCGAAGGCACAAGGTTGCGGCCGCTGACCTGCGAACGCCCGAAACCTATGGTGCCGGTGATGAATCGACCAGTGATGGAACACATCATTGAGCTTTTGAAAAGCCATAATTTATCGGAAATTGGCGTAACCCTGCAATACCTGCCCGATTGTATCCAAAATTACTTTGGCGATGGCTCGGAATGGGGAGTTTCCCTGCGCTACTACGTGGAAGAAGTGCCGCTGGGAACCGCGGGCAGCGTTAAAAACGCCGAGGAGTTTTTAGACGACACCTTTTTGGTAATCAGCGGCGATGGATTGACTGATATCGACCTGAGCGCGGCCATCCAGTTCCATCGGGTGAAGCAGGCGGCAGCAACCCTGGTCCTGATGGAAGTGGATTCTCCCTTGGAGTACGGCGTCGTCATAACCGACCAGCAGGGCCGCATCACCAAGTTTTTGGAGAAGCCGAGTTGGGGCGAGGTCTTCAGCAATAAAGTCAATACCGGCATATATATCCTGGAACCGCAGGTGCTGAGTTTCTTTGAACCGGGGCAGATTTTTGACTTCAGCAAAGACCTGTTTCCGCAGCTCTTAGCGGACGGACTGCCCCTTTTTGGCTACGTGGCGCAGGGTTACTGGTGCGACATCGGCAACTTGGAGCAGTACCAGCAGTCGCATTTTGATGTTTTAGCCGGCCGGACTAGAGTTAAAATGCCCGGGATTGCACCGGGACCGGAGCAAAGAGAACAAGGAGAAAAAGGGAAACAGGGTCAAGGGCAGGTACAGAGACCGGGAGAAGGAAATGCCCAAGGCCAGGGAGAAGGAAATGCCCAAAGCCAGGGAGAAGGAGATGGTCAGGGAGAGGCACATGGCCAGGAATATGGCCGGGGTCAGGTACAGAGACAGGGGGTATGGATAGGCCAAAACACGCAAATAGACCCGAGCGCAAAGATTAAGGAGCGGGTAGTGATTGGCGACAACTGCTATATTGGCCCGGGGGTGCAAATCGGGAGCGATTGTATCATCGGGGACAACGTCGTAATTGAAGAGCAGGCCAGCTTAAAGCGCAGTGTCATTTTGGAAAACTGCCATATCGGCAAAAAGGCGCAGATTCGGGGAGCGATCTTGGCTAACCAGGTGCAGGCGCAGAGCAACGTTTCGATTTTTGAGGGAGCGGTAGTTGGCGATGCCTGTATCCTGGGGCCGCACAGCCGGATTAAGCCAAACACCAAGGTCTGGCCTTTTAAACGCATTGAAGCGGGCACCCTGGTTAACGCCAGTTTAATCTGGGGTAGCTGCAGTCCCCGGACTTTATTCGGCAATCAGGGGATCACCGGGGAGGCGAACGTTGAGATTACCCCCGGCTTTGCCGTTAAATTAGGGAGCGCTTACGGTACCTGGTTGGGCCCAGGAGCAGCAGTCGGGATCGGTACCGACGATTCAGCCATGGCGCGGGTGATCAAGCACGCATTCGTGGCTGGTATTTTGGGAACTGGGGTGCAGGTAAAGGATCTGGGAACGGTGGCCGCGCCGATTAACCGTTTCAATACGCGCCGGCTGGGTCTCAAGGGCAGCGTGCAAATCCAGATGCCGCCCCGGGGAGAGGCTCGGGTTACTTTGGTTTTTTATGATTCGCGGGGCGTAGAGATCTCGCGACTGGCTGAAAAGAAAATAGAAAATATGCTGGCCATGGAAAACTTTCGGCAGGCGGAAGCCTATTTGGTGGGTCAAGCCAAGAGAATAACCGACGCGGTGCCGACCTATTTGGCTGCTTTAACGGAGCGGGTCAACGTGGCGGATATCCGGCAGGCGCATTTTAGATTGATTATTGCCTTCCAGGATCCGGCTTTGGCGGCACTGGTGCAGCCGTTTTTAAATGAACTGGGCTGTGAAACGATTATCGCGGCGAAAGAGAAGCTGGGGGGAGAAAAGGATGGGGAAGATGGAGAAGATAAGATAGCTGGACCGGAGGTAAAATTGCAAGGCCAGGCTGCTGCGTTGCAAGGGGGCCGTCCACAAGGCCAGGCTACTGCGTTGCAAGGAGGCCATCCGCAAGGCCAGGCTATTGCGTTGCAAGTCCGTCCGCAAGGGCATCAGCAAGATCAAGTGGCGGCGCTGCAAGGCAGCTTAGCAGCGACTCAGGACAGCGAC
>CAYXHK010000035.1:0-13275 GCA_964464665.1 uncultured Syntrophomonadaceae bacterium | reverse complement strand
GAGGTCGCGGATCACCTCTGCGGCGGCGGCGTAGTCGTAGGCCACCGGGCACACGCCGCTCGCCATCGCCTCGAGGGTGACGTTGCCGAAGGTCTCGGTGAGGCTGGGGAACAGGAACAGGTCGGCCCGGGAGAAGAGCGGTTAAAGAATTGTTGCCGAGCCTGATTCGCGAATTTCAAATAGATTTAGTGCTGGCTAACGGGGAAAATGCAGCCGGGGGCAACGGGATTACCCCGGACCTGGCCGAAGAACTTTATACTTTTGGCATCGACATCCTGACCATGGGTAATCATGTTTGGGATAAAAAAGAGATCTTACCCTACTTTGAGGTTGAAAATAGAATTATCCGACCCGCCAATTACCCACCAGGCGCTCCGGGCAAGGGGTTTCTGGTTTTCCCGGTAACCCGCAATGTGAAAGTTGGCGTGTTGAATCTAGCTGGTCGCGTGTTTATGGGGGATTTGGATTGTCCTTTCCGTTGCGCCGATGTTATGCTGGCCGAAATAAAGCGTCAAACCCCGGTAATAATCGTTGACTTCCATGCGGAAGCAACCTCTGAAAAGCAAGCACTGGGCTGGTATCTGGATGGTCGGGTAACGGCAGTGCTGGGGACACATACCCATACCCAAACGGCTGATGAAAGGCTACTGCCTGCCGGAACCGCTTACATAACTGATGTGGGTATGACCGGGCCGCGGGATTCGGTGCTGGGGGTTAAGTCTGAGATCATCCTCAAAAAATTTATTACCCAGATGCCGGCACGTTTTGAAATAGCGGACGGAGTGGCCCAACTGAATGCCGTAGTACTGGGCATAAATCCGGCGAATGGTGAAGCGTATTCCATAAAGAGAGTGCAGCGCTATCTGGAGTAAACGGCCTTGGCAGAGGCCATTTCTTTTTTTAATAAATAAGCGAAATTTTTTTCAACCTAATTGTCCAAATCTTTTAAAAAAATTGTATTAATCTTTATAATTAGAGCAGGAATTTAGCTTTTAAAATAGAATATTCATATTTATAAACATATTGATGGTGCTAATAGCCATATTCTAAGCTCCAAGGAGGTCAAATAAACGATGGATGTACTAAAGGTTTCAGCCAAATCTAGTCCAAACTCAGTTGCTGGAGCTCTGGCTGGCGTGCTTCGAGAACGAGGAACTGCGGAGATTCAGGCAGTTGGGGCCGGTGCCTTGAATCAAGCAGTCAAAGCAGTAGCTATCGCACGAGGTTTTGTGGCGCCTAGTGGGGTGGACCTGGTATGTATTCCCGCCTTTACAGATATTCAAATTGACGGGCAAGAAAGGACGGCGATTAAGTTAATTGTGGAACCTAGATAAGGTTCTAATCTTACTGGCTAATTCTAAAATCGATCGATTTAGCTTAAGATGTTCCAGGGGGAAAACTCCCTGGACTTTTACTTTATCTGCGGGAGGCTTCAGTTTTGATTAAAGCCGGCGCGACAAAAACGCCAATGGATTATTACGTGGCGGATGCGCATTGCGATACTTTAAGCCGAGCCTGGAAAATGCAGCGGGAATTGGTCGCTTTACCTTGGCCGGCCCAGTCGGATTTAGGAAGGTTAAGCGCAGCCGGAGTAAAAATGCAGTTCTGGGCAGTTTTTGTGGACCCCAAAAACCAGTCGGGTTCCATAAAAGAATACTTGCAGCAAATTGAATTTTTCCACCAGCAGCTGGAAAAGAATAGTGATTTAATACGGTTGGTGCGATCTGTCTCGGATATTGATCAGGCCAAAGCAGCCGGGCAAGTGGCAGCCGTTTTGAGTATTGAAGGCGGAGAGGCCTTAGCCGGGGATCTGACCATTTTGCAGGCTTATTATCGGTTAGGGGTACGATCGCTTGGTCTCACTTGGAACTACCGCAATGCTTTAGCGGATGGAGTAGCCGAACGGGAAACCAAAGGGGGACTTACGGCTTTTGGGAAGTCGGTAGTAAAAGAAATGAATCAGCTGGGGATGATCATTGATGTGTCGCATTTAGCGGAAGCGGGTTTTTGGGAAGTTTTAGAACTCAGTACCAGTCCGGTAATCGCCTCCCATTCCAATTGTCAGCGGGTGCACGATCATCCCCGGAATCTGACGGATGCTCAGCTAAAAGGTCTGGCTCAAAAAGGAGGGGTGATAGGGATAACCCTGGTTAAAGCTTTTTTAGGTCCGGGGGAGCCTGACATCAAAAAAGTCATGGAGCATGTGGAGCATGCGCTGAGCGTTGCCGGCCCGGAACACGTGGGGATTGGCACCGATTTTGACGGAGTGGATGACCCGGTTTTTGGTCTGGAGGAGGTAAGCGATCTGCCGCGATTAATTGACGCAATGCAGGATAGGGGATTTACCGAAGGCATGATCCGACAAATAATGGGGGAAAACTATCTGAGAGTAATCCGTGCCGTGTTAAACCGCGGGTTGGAAAGGATTTAAACAATCGAGATAGGAATATGCTGGGTAATCCGCGACTGTTAAACTGCGGGCAGAGGGGTTCAATTTTTACCGTCAATATTTACCGTTTGGCCCCAATCAGGGCAGGCTTTATTATACAATACCCATAGTAAGCTTTGGCATCAGCCTGACCCAATTGGATCGAGGTGTAGTTTTGAAAGTAGATTTGCATATACACACCACTGTCTCCGATGGCACCAGCACCCCGCGGCAGGTAGTCCAAATTGCGGCACAGCGCAAGCTGCGGGCGATTGCCATTACCGATCATGATACGGTTGGCGGAATTGAGGAAGCAAAAGCGGAGGGACTTCGGTCAGGAATTGAAGTAATTCCCGGGGTGGAGATCAATACGGACTACAACCACCAGGAGATTCATATCCTGGGTTATTTTATCCGCTATGAAGACCACAAGTTGCTGACCCATTTAGAAAGTTTGCAAAATGCCCGGCTGGCTCGGATTAGAAAAATGGTTGACCGTTTGCCAGGGCTGGGTTTACCAATAGAATTAAAACGAGTATTGGAATTGGCCGGGGAAGGGTCGGTTGGCCGGCCGCATATTGGGATGGCCATGGTGGAAAAGGGGTACGTGGCATCGGTTGAAGAGGCTTTTCAACGTTACCTGGGGTTAGGGAGACCCGCGTTCGTTCCCCGGTACGCGCTGTCGCCGGCAGAAGCAGTGGGGATAATTCGTCAAGCCGGGGGTACTGCAGTCTGGGCGCACCCAGGTTTGGCGCAGCGTGACTATCTAATTGTGGAATTAGTTGAGGCGGGTTTGCGCGGTTTGGAAGTCTATTACCCGGAATATACTCCCGACATGGTGCGTCATTACCTGGCCTTAGCCCGACAATATCATTTAGTGGTTACGGGCGGTTCGGATTACCACGGGTCCGGCACCGGTTATCGCGCCGAATTGGGAGAAGTGACGGTTCACTACGATGTAGTGAATCAATTAAGGCAAGGCTTAAACAGATCGATCAAGCAGTTGAACAAACAGTAAAGGCAAGGGTTAGGGTTTGAGTGGTTTAAGGAACTGATTACCTTCATATAATAGATAAGGGTCCGTACCGCGGACTTTGGTATGCGGCTAACTCATAGGTGAAGGTGGTGTGTTCCCTTGCAGGAGGATAAACGTTACGAAATGCTGCTGCTTCGGGTGGATGAACTGGAAAAAAAAGTGGAGTACTTAAGAGTCAGCCGCCGGGTTTTGATGAATCTGGTTGCTCGGATTGAAAGGGATAAGGCAGGTGAAGTATTGGAATTGCTGGAAGAAAACCGGCGTTTAAAAAAAGCCAATACTCGGTATGCTCAAACTTTATGGTTAAAGAATCAGCAGATTGTAGAACTGACTCTCCTGGAAAGCCGTTAAGACTTTCCAGGAGGGATTACTTCTGAAGGATTACTTCTGAAGGATTACTGAAGGATTAATTTAATTAAACTACGCTGATAGTTCATTATAACTGACTATTTTTTCTTTTAACTGACAACTTGAGGAGGATTTCGGCATTGCATGTCGAAGTCTTTTTACTAAGTTCATAATTCTTCCCATTAATGGCACTCGTTTCGGCTTAATTAGCTTAACCGAAAGCGGGTTTAGATTAATGAAAGGAATACAGTTAATGAGAAAAGTTGGTTCAGTCTTATTAGTAACTATGGCCTTAACTCTTACAGGAAGCAGCCTTGATTCCGCAGATTTAGTATTCAGCAATAAATTAAACCAGGATAACTCAATATTTAAAACCCAGTTTGCCGAAGCAGCAGATAAGCAGTATGTAGTTAAGTCGGGAGATAATCTCTGGACGATAGCTCAGCGCAATTCTACCACTGTAGCTAAAATAAAGAGTCTTAATAATCTAACTTCGGATTTTTTGCAGATTGGACAGGTTTTATACCTGGACAACAGCGAACAAAATCCGGTCGCGACTCCCTCCAAACCAAAGGTGCAAAACGTGGCTGTGACCACACCCATAGCTACAGCGCAAAAACCGACCAGTCCCCAGCCAACCCAGCCAGCAGCTCAGTATGTGGTTAAGTCGGGAGATAGCCTCTGGACGATAGCCCAGCGCAATTCTACCACTGTAGCTAAGATAAAGAATCTTAATAATCTAACTTCAGATCGGTTGAAGATTGGACAAGTTTTATACTTGGATAACAGCGGGCAAAAAACGACTTCAGCTGCCTCAAAAACTACGGCGCAAAATCCAGCTCCGGCTAGTCCTAAGTCAATTCAGTCAAGTGCCACACCCCAAAATAATGCTGAGGAAGCTACGCAGGCTAAAGATGCTTCACCTAGTCGGGGGCTAACCCAAACCGCCAGCAATATTTTATTAACCGCTAAAAAATATCTGGGCGTGCGCTATGTGTATGGCGGCGAAAGCGCCAAGGGCTTTGACTGTTCTGGCTTTGTCCAGTATGTTTTCAACAAGCATGGCATTAACCTGCCCCGGTCTTCGAGCCAACAGGCGACCGTTGGAGTCAAGGTAAGCAAAAGCGAGGCTAAACCCGGCGATCTGGTTTATTTCAATACCCAGGCTGGCAAGGCTATCAGTCATGTAGGGATTTACTTAGGCAACAACCAGTTTATCCATGCCAGTCAGAATGACGGTATTACCATTACTTCTTTAGACAGCAGTTATTATAAGCCGCGTCTGGTAACCATCAAAAGAGTTCTCCGCTAAGCGAAGCTATATTTGAATGAAACATTTGAGTAAAATATTTGCGCATTCAGGGAGGAGCAATCATGCATTTGATTTCTTCTCTATTTTATTTTGGCTAAGGGTTTGTGGTTAAGAGAAGATGACCACTAAACTTGTTCGTGGTATAATACTTCCAAATGATTCGGGCAAGAGAGGAGAATACAGTCGATGCACGAGGAACGATTTGCTAAAGAAGGACTAACTTTCGACGATGTCCTGTTAATGCCAGGCAAATCAGAAGTATTACCCAGAGAAGTAGATGTTTCAACTTTTATAACTAAGAATATAAAGCTAAACACCCCGATAATCAGTGCCGGGATGGATACGGTCACTACTTCCCGCATGGCCATTGCTATGGCCCGGGAAGGTGGTTTGGGAGTTATCCATAAAAATATGTCTATCGAAAAACAGGTTTTAGAGGTGGATCGGGTAAAACGTTCGGAACATGGAATTATCACGGACCCGATTTTTCTGTCTCCCCAGCACCGAATCCGCGATGCCCTGAATCTAATGGAGACTTATCATATTTCCGGGGTGCCGATTACAGTAAATGGGCGTCTGGTGGGGATTATCACCAACCGGGATCTGCGTTTTGAAATGGATTACGAACGGCTAATCAGCGAAGCCATGACCAAAGAGAATCTGATTACGGCTCAGTCCGGGACTACCCTGGAACAAGCCAAGCTAATCCTGCAAAAACACAAGATTGAAAAGCTGCCGATTGTGGATGATAATTTTATGCTTAAGGGACTAATTACTATTAAAGACATTGAGAAAGCCCGGCAGTATCCACATTCAGCCAAAGATGACCGCGGTCGGCTGCGTGTTGCCGCAGCAGTAGGAACCTCCCCGGATACTCATGACCGAGTGGAGGCCTTATACAAATCGGGCGTTGATTTAATCGTAGTTGATACGGCGCATGGACACTCGCGAGGCGTGATTGAGACGGTTAAGCAAATCAAGAGCCGCTTTCCCGATTTAAACTTAGTGGCCGGCAATGTGGCCACGGCTGAAGCAACCCGGGATTTGATTGAGGCCGGCGCGGATTGCATTAAAGTAGGGATTGGCCCCGGGTCAATCTGTACCACCCGGGTCGTGGCTGGAATTGGTGTTCCCCAGATTACCGCGGTTTATGATTGCGCAATGGAAGCCCTTAAAACCGGTACCCCGATCATCGCGGACGGAGGGATTAAATACTCCGGGGATATTACCAAGGCTTTGGCTGCCGGCGCCTCAGTCGTTATGGTAGGCAGCCTGTTAGCGGGCACAGAGGAGAGCCCCGGGGATGTGGAAATTTTCCAGGGACGCAGTTTTAAAGTATATCGCGGAATGGGCTCGCTGGCCGCTATGAAAGAAGGCAGCGCGGACCGTTATTTCCAGGAGGATACGCTGAAACTGGTTCCCGAAGGGATTGAAGGGCGAATACCCTATAAAGGCTCGGTAGCGGACACTATTTTCCAGATGGTAGGGGGAATTCGCGCGGGCATGGGTTACTGCGGGGTCCGGACGATCGAAGAACTACAAAGGAATACTAAATTTGTACGGATTACCAGTGCTGGTCTGAAGGAAAGTCATCCACATGATGTGATGATTACGAAAGAAGCGCCTAATTACAGCCTATAATCGAACGAACAAATAACCGATTTTGCTTGCCGCCCGCCGCACACTCGTGACTTTAGTCGTGAGTTAGGCGGGTAAATTTTAGTCGTGGAAGATTCGATAATTTAATTGCAGTGGATAATTAAATCCGCCAAGCAGCACGCGCAAAGGCTTAGGATTAATCGATAAAGGCTTTATGGTTAAACAATAATAAAACCTCTCCTATTTACTTAGTATAATTTTCATCGCTAAGTGGAAAACTAAGGAAATAAGGAGGAGGTTTCTATGCTTAATAAGATTTCTGTTTGGCTGCGTGATTCGATTCGCCGGCTGCTGCAGGCTGAACCCCGGATGTTAGCCAATAAACCGGGCACCCTGGCCCTTAAAATGGACCGCTATGGGTTCAGGCTTATCTGTTTTGGTTTAATTTTCCTGCTGCTGCTGCAATTTGGCTTAACCCTGGGAGTTGCTTTTTTCGGTGCCCTGGTTTTACTGGTTGGCTTACACTTGGCACTTAAGTCGGATAAACCAAAATATATTTTAAAACGGGTTCGCCGCGTTTCCCAAACTGAATTGGAACAAAAAGCGTTGCAAGAGGAAACCGCGGGCAAAAAGCTGTCATCCCCAAGACGATACTTGAGTCCTATGTTTACGGGTCTGGTTTTAATTGGTTTTGGCTGGCTCTGGAGCGGGGGATGGGGATTTTATTTTATCAGTATTGGTTTAATCAACTTCGCCCTGGCCGGGCTGATGTTTTTGGGACAAAGAAAAATGAAAACCGAGTTGACCCAAAATATAGAAAACTAAAGGAGAGGGAAAAACCGATGAGTTATCAGTTAAACCCGACAGTTAATCAGGGAAAAAGAACAGGGTGTACCTGTTCTAATTTTTTTTCGTCGCTGCCAATTGTTCTAAGTCTTTCATCAGATTATCAAGGTTAACCCCGTGAACTTGAGCGCCCTGCTCAATGCTCTCAAAGAGCGCCCCCCCTCAGCCGACGCAACGCAGACCGTGTTTGGCGAAAACCCTGAGGGATTCCGGGTATTTTTCCACTGCGTCTTTAATAATCATATTTCTAGTAATCAATCTTTTCACCTCCTTGTACTGGCCATAGACAAAAGTTATCGATAAACAAATTTTTCATTATTTTTTATTATACCTTAGAACGGTTGAAAATACCAGGGGAGGAACCCCCTGGTTGGGTGCAAGTTAAAATTGATTCGGATAAGCGGATTGGAGACCTCGTTCCGCCCGTTCAATGGCCATCTTAACTAGGTTGCCGCAATCGCGGGAGGAAACGCTGCCCCAGCCTTCCCGGCTAACGGTTTGATCAACCCCGAGTTCTTTGGCTAATTCATATTTCAGATTCTCGGACATGACACCGCGCTTTCTTGCCATAACCAGCCTCCTCTTCAGTTTTGCATCTTTTGCACCCAAGTTTATTGTTTGCTGATATTTAAAATTATATGTCTGGTGAAGCAAGGAGAGTTTGGAAGTTGGGAGTTGAAAGGCCGGAAAAAGTGTGCGAAACTATCAGCAGAGAGGAATGGTTAATTATGCGTTATGAGGGTAATGTTTATCGACCGCCCAGCGAAGCCAACAGTTATATTTTACAGGTAACTATTGGCTGTTCTCATAATAAATGCACTTTTTGCAGCATGTATAAAAAAAAGAAATACCGCGTCCGGGAATGGCCGGAAATAGAGGCGGATATTAATTTAGCCAAAGTTTATTACCGGGATGTCGAAAAGATTTTTCTGGCTGACGGTGACGCTTTAGCCCTGGAAACCGAGCAACTGGTCCAGATTCTTACCACATTGCGGCAAAATTTCTCCCGGCTTGAACATATCGGGATCTATGCCAGCCCGGGCACAATTTTAAAAAAGCAACCGTCAGAACTCGCGGCGCTAAAACAGCATGGGTTGACGATCGCTTACCTGGGAGTTGAAACCGGAGACCCAGAGTTGCTGCAAAAAATAAAAAAAGGGGTATCGCCCGCCGAAATGGCAGCGGCCGGGCAAGCTGTAGTTGCTTCCGGGATCGGGTTATCCTGTACGATTATTTTAGGATTGGCGGGCCAGGAAAGGGAGCCCGCCCGGCAGCACGCCGAGAAAACGGCGGCGCTGATTAGTCAGATCAGTCCTGATTACCTGGGAGCGCTTACTTTGATGTTGGAACCGGATACCGCGCTCTACCGCCAAATGCAGCGGGGAGAATTTATACTTCCAGAACCTTACGAAATCATAGAAGAACTGCAGATCTTGATGCAAAATATTCAGGTCGAGCGCCCTTGTATTTTTCGCAGCAACCACGCTTCCAACTATCTGCCCATCCGCGGCACCCTGCCGCAGGATCAGTCGAAGATCTTAGCGGTTTTGGAAAAGATTCGCGCGACCAAGGATGAGCGCTATTTACGTCCGGATTATTTAAGAGGATTATAGAATAATCAGGCGGTTAACTTATATAATTAATTGAACTTATTATTATAGGTTTTATTTATTGGTAATTTTGGAGGTAAATTATGTCTAAAATAAAAGTAATTACGGATAGCACCGCAGATTTGCCTAAAGACATAGCTCAGCAGTTTGAAATTACTATTTTACCCATGACTACAAGCTTTAACGGGGTCGATTACCGGGATGGAATAGATTTAACCAATGCCGAGTTTTACACGCTTTTGGCCAACTCGCCGGAACTGCCGCACACTTCGCAGCATTCACCCCAGTTTTTGGCTGATGCTTACCGCGAAGCCATGGCTGACGGCTCCTCGGTGCTGGCCATTCACCTATCTTCCGGACTAAGCGGCACCGTGCAGAATGCTTACCTGGCCAAGGAACTTTTAAACAATCCCCCTGGTTTATGCGTATTCGATTCTTTGAGCGCTTCCCTCGGTCAAGGACTTTTAGCCTATCGGGCCGCGGAACTGGCCCAAGCGGGGTTAAGTCTGGATGAGACAGCGGCGAAGGTGACGGACCTGCGCGGTAGGATGCGGGCTAATTTTGTAGTGAATACGTTAAAATACTTATTAAAGGGGGGCCGGGTTAACCGACTGCAAGCCACGGTCGGTTCGGTGCTGGATATCAAACCAATTCTGAAGATTAGCCAGCAAGGGTTACTTGACCAAGTAGATAAGACTCGCGGTCGAAAGGCTGCTCTTCGGCGCCTCATGGCGATTGTAGAGGAACAGGGAGACTTAAGCCAGCAAATCGTCGGCATAAGCCATGCGCTTTGCCCGGAGGATGCGGAACAGATAAAGGAAACTTTATTGGAACGCTTTGGGGCAAAAAAGGTGATTGTTGGGGAAATAGGGGCGGTTATCGGCACCCACGTTGGCCCGGGAACTTTAGCTATTTTTTTCCCAGGCTGAATAAATGGGCAATACTATGAGGAGCTTTAGTAACCAGCGGGAATAGTTTAGGCAGATTAGCCGAAGAAGGGGGCAGAAGGCATGTGGTTGTTTAGCCGGAAGGACTACAAGCTTTTCGATTTGTTTGGCGCTAGTGCGAATGTGGTGGTCCGGGCTGGCACCATTGTTAAGGATGTAGTGAAAAACTACGATAATCTGGATGAGCGGATGAATCAGCTGACCGCTTTGGAGGATGAGGGAGATCAGATCATAGAAGACCTGATGCAAAAGCTGAACCAGAGTTTTATTTTGCCGTTTGACCGGGAGGATGCCTATGCGTTAGTCCAAAAGTTAGATTCAATTTTAGATTATATTGCCGGGATTGTGGACCGGATTATCCTTTATAAGGTAACCCTGCCCAACCCAGTCGTCAGCAATATGATCGAGGTTTTGGAAAAAGCGATTAGACTGATGGAGAAGGCCTTTAAGATGTTATCGGACATAGAAGATAATCGACGGGAGATTCTAGCTTGCTGTGAGGAGATCATGGCCTTGGAAAAAGAGTGCGATACGCTGTACCGGCAAGCGGTGGCCGAATTATTTCACGGTCAGTACGATGCCATGACTATTATCAAATGGAAAGAAATTTTTGAACATATTGAAACGACTTTAGACCGCTGTGAGGATGTAAGCAACCTTATCAGCGGCATCTGTATCAAATATTCATGATTAAGGGTTGATTATAGAAAACGTCGAACATAACTGCTCCTCCTTTTGGGAAAACTATTTTCGCAGAAAGGAGGAGTCCTGATGGCCAATAAAAAATCAAAGGAAAAATCCCAAGCTGATTCAATTGAGGCTAATCAAGAGTATCGGGTGAACACGCTGGATTCCTGTTGTTCTTCGGCCAAACTGCAAAGCAGCAATTCCAGCATCTTTGAAAGTTCTTCCAACCCGGAAACGGAGGAGGAGGAATTTAAAGAAGGCTGCGGCAGTCAGTCCAGTTGTTCGGAGGATATTTTAGAAAGCTCAAGCAGTTACAGTTAGTTTGGTTGTTCGGAGGTTGTTTCGAGGTTGTTTAGGAAAACTTAAGCAATCAGTCTGGTTGCTTAAAGGAGTCTCTATCTGTAATCCGATAGTTAATCTTTGATAATCACCAAAAATGAATCGTAAAGTTCGTAAAAACCGGCGTAGGAGTTACTCTATACGCCGGTTTTTTCGCGCTTCGCTTTATTTGTCGGCCACTTGAACGACTATTCAGACTTATCCTCTGAGGGGACAACGCAGGGGACAACGGAATTAATTTCTACTGGGCAAAAAGATTCCCCCTAGTTGGGGGAAGATTATGTGGAGGTTGGAATTTACTGCTTTGATGGAAAGGGATGTAAAATTAAGATTAATTGATTTGTTAATATATTATGCTTCAAACGGGGTAAGGGTATACACCAGCAAAAATTTTATCCAATTATTTGGGTTGCCTTGCGCTAAGCCGGAAAGATTTGGCATATGTTTTGTTTTCCTATATCTGGAGCCTTTGGTTATACCTGACTCGTCTGCCGGCATTTCCATAATGAAAGTAAGGTTGTTGTCAATTATAATATTTTTTAAGTATTATTAGGGTTTTCTACAGAAAGGAGATGGATAATATCAGGGGTTTTCTGTTGGCGGGAAAAAGTCGGTTTGTGATTACGCTGCTAACCGTAATCTGTTACTTGACCGTCTGGCTGGTCTCTCCAGTGGCAGCCCAGGATTACTACACCGTAAAATCGGGCGATACCCTCTACAAAATCGGTAAGAATTACGGGTTTACAGGGGAGCAGCTGCAGCGGGCAAATCAGCTGAATTCGGTTGTTATCCGGCCGGGTCAGGTAATTACGGTTCCTACGGTTTATGCGGTGCAAAATGGCGACAGTTGGTACCGGATTGGTCAAAAATATGGCGTGAGCGTTACTCAGCTGAAAAACGTGAATAATCTTTGGCGAGATTCGTTAAGTATAGGCGAGAAAATAATTATCCCGGCTGCACTGTCGGGCTCTAAGGTTGCGGCGGTTACGCCCAGTCGGAGTCTAAACGGCTATTCCCGGGAAGATATAATGAACTTAGCACGAGTTATTAATGCGGAGGCCTGCGGAGAGTCTTACGTTGGACAAGTGGCGGTGGGGGCTGTGGTCCTTAACCGGATTAAGAGCAATGGTTTTCCAAATAACATCTCCGGAGTGATTTTCCAAAAGCACGCTTTTTCTTCCGTAAGCGAAGGGACCTTCTGGAACCAGCCGAGTACCAGTTGTGTCAATGCGGCTAATGATGCCTTAAAAGGCTGGGATCCCACGGGCGGTGCCATCTACTTTTACAATCCGTCCAAACCTTGCGCTTCTTGGATTTTTACACGTACTGTAGTTAAGCGGATTGGGAATCACGTGTTCGCCAAATAAAACGGAATCAGTTTAATCTGAACGATTGTCTGAGAAAGTACGAGTATTCGAACGAGTATCTAAACGAGCATCCTAACGAGTTTAATTTTAACCCAAGTCGATTAAAGCATTAAATTTCAAATCCTTCGATAACCAATTCCTTAATGTTTTTGGGGCCTTGCCCATAACTCGCAGCCTTTTCGCCGCGGGTTTTTTTCTGGACTTAAGGCAGTCTGGCAATTTCGTTTCCTTGCCGAAATAATGAATACAGGATATAATCACAGAAGGATGCTGTCTTAAAAGGTGGTTATATTTATGTATGGATATGGGTCGAGATCATATAAAATCTTGACCTACGGTTGTCAAGCCAATGAACGCGATTCGGAAACGCTGACCGGGTTATTGGAAAGTCAAGGTTTCGAGCCAGCGGTTGAAATAACGGATGCGGATATTATCATCATTAATACCTGCTGTATACGGCAATCTGCCGAAAACAAGGCGTTTGGGAAATTAGGGGAATTAAAAATATTAAAAAGACAGAATCCACACTTGATCATTGGGGTTTGCGGGTGCATGACCCAGCAAAAGGAAGCGGCCGAAAAATTGCTTAAGCGGGCCCCCCATATTGATATCCTTTTTGGGACGCACAACTTGCACCGGTTGCCGGAGCTGTTAAAGCGGACCCTGGATACGGGCAAGCCGGTGATTGTCGTTGCGGAGGTTCTGAAACTGATCTCATTAGATGCTACGGAGATCGGGCTAATGGCAAAAAGCAGC
>CAYXHK010000034.1:0-13295 GCA_964464665.1 uncultured Syntrophomonadaceae bacterium | reverse complement strand
TACCGTGGTCGTGGCCATCGGCCAGGGACCAAATCCCCTGGTTCCTTCCACTACCGAGGGACTGGCGGTCAATAAGTGGGGAAATATCGTAGCGGATGAAAATGGGCAGACCTCCATACCCGGGGTTTTTGCCGGCGGGGATATAGTCACTGGCGCGGCAACCGTGATCTTAGCCATGGGTGCGGGGAAACGGGCGGCTGCCGCCATTGATCAGTACCTTTCGGAAAAAAACATTCAAAAGTAATAAAGAATACCAGAACACATTAATACAATATATTTGCTGGTTATACAGTATTATTCCCTCGAAAGGGTCGTTACTGAGAAAACCGGGTGAATAACCAATTGATTCGATTCAGTTTTTTGTCTGGCTATAACCAGCCGGCCTAAAGAAATCAATTTACCATAACTAACCGTTATGTTTTTTATTTCTTAAAAGTGGTGGTTGTCTTCTAAAAAAGCGTATAATCAAGGTGTAATTATTTTACGTAGATTGGTGACACTGAATGTGAAAAATGACTTTGTACGGAGGGAGCACCTTGATCTACTTAGATAACGCCGCAACCACCTGGCCAAAACCGGAAAGCGTTTATCAAGCCGCGGACCAGTGTCTGCGGCAATACGGGGCCAATCCGGGCCGCGGCGGGCACCAGATGTCGCTGCAGGCGGGCCGGATCATCCTGGAGACCCGGGAGTTGCTGGCGAATCTTTTTAATATAACTGATTCTTCGAGAATAGTTTTTACCGGCAATGTTACGGAAGCGTTAAATCTGGGGATCAAGGGCCTGCTGAAACCGGGAGATCATCTGGTGATCACCTCGATGGAACACAACGCCGTTGCCCGGCCGGCCTTTCGCTTGCAGGGTTTAGGGGTGGAGCATACGGTGGTGCCGTGTTCGCCGGAAGGGCGCTTGGCGATCCGGGATCTGGAAAAAAGCCTGAGGCCGCAGACCCGGCTGATTTGTCTTAACCATGCTTCCAATGTTATCGGCACAATCCAGCCGCTGGAGGAGGTCGGGGAACTGGCCGCCAAGAAAGGCATTCCGCTGCTGGTAGATTGCGCGCAGACTGCCGGCGTAGTGCCGATCGATGTGCAAAAAGCCAAAATCGATCTACTGGCTTTTACCGGACATAAAGGCCTGTACGGCCCTCCCGGGACCGGCGGCCTGTATATAAGTAAGAATCTCAAATTACAAACCCTCATTGAAGGGGGTACCGGCAGCAAGTCGGAATTATTGGAGCAGCCCGAAGACCTGCCCGAACGGTTCGAGAGCGGGACTCCCAATACCTCGGGCCTGGCCGGGCTCGGCACCGGGGTCAGATTTATCTTAAACACCGGTCTGGCAAAAATCCGGCGGCATGAACAGGAGCTAACCGAGCAGCTGCTCAAAGGGCTTCGCCGGATCGAAGGGGTCACGCTGTATGGCCCGGGAAACCCTGCGGAACAGACGGCTGTGGTCTCTTTCAATCTAAGTGGCCGGGAAGCTGGCGAAGTGTGCTTTGCTTTGGACCAGGTCTTTGACATTGCCGCCCGCGGCGGACTGCACTGCGCTCCTTTGGCGCACCGCACCATGGGGACCATAGGAATCGGAACGGTCCGTTTAAGTATGGGTTATTTCAATACGGCCGAGGAGATCGACCAGGCGCTTAGGGCTTTGCGCGCCATCGCGCTGGATAAGCCTTTGGCCACTCGACTGGCCTAGACCCGGTATCGCAGCTGTTTTAAAGATAATATAATTGAGTTAAATTGTGGAATTGAAATGCAAAAGTTGAAGTTATAAGTCATAAAACTATAAATTATTATTTTTAGCTATATATCAATCGGACTGGATCTAGGGGGGCTTTATGGTTAATAATGACCAAGCTTATACGGTTTTCACCTTTGTATCTACCCATCATGCCCTAAAAGCGGAACAGGTTTTAAAACAGGAAAAGCTTAAATCGATGATTATACCGGTGCCGCGTAGGGTGTCTTCGCTTTGTGGTCTGGCGATTCGTGTGGATAAAGACCTGCGGGCAGCGGCAGAGGATGTTTTGCGGGCAAAAGCGGTGGGCATCGACGAGATAGTTGATTTTAATTGGTTTTAATTGGTTTTGATTGGTTTTGATTGAACCGTTGCGTGCTTATTTTAATATGGATTTATTGAGTGTTGATTTCCGGGGAGCGGCTGACACCTTCACGTTGTTGCCGCTCCCGCTGTTTTCAGGTATGCGGCAGACACTGGCAGCAGACATCTGCCGGTTGTTGTTTGCCGTCTCTGCTGCCGGTGATGCGTTCCTGCCTCCGGTTGGAACGATAATAGACTTTTAGGAATTTTTATGCTACTATTTCCGATAAGAGAGGAGGGCTATAAATGCTTGAACTGCGATCCGTCAGCCTTGCCCTGAATGATGATAACGGAAACAGTAAACAGGTTTTAAATAATATAAATCTAACTTTGGAAGACGGTAAATTTTACGCCGTAACCGGGCCGAATGGCGGGGGAAAAACCTCTCTGGCTAAAATTATGATGGGGATTTATCAGCCTACGTCCGGCCGGATTTTTTATAAAGGGGAAGACATTACGGAGTTAAGCATTACGGAACGTTCCAGCCGGGGGATTGTTTACGCTTTTCAGCACCCGCCCCGTTTTAAGGGGATTGAGGTAAGAGACCTGTTAAAGATTGCTTCTAAAGATACCTTAAGCGAGAAAGACTATCACTGTATCATGCACGATGTTGGTCTGTGCCCTGAAGACTATTTGCCCCGGGAAGTCAATACCAGCCTTTCCGGCGGGGAAGTGAAGCGGATTGAGATCGCGACCCTCCTGGCGCGTCCGGGGGAAATGCTCATTTTTGATGAACCGGAAGCCGGGGTGGATCTTTGGACCCTGCAGCAATTGGTATCGGTAATCATCGACCACCATCACCGCAGCAATCGGACGACCCTGGCCATTACGCATAATGAACGTTTTCTGAATGCGGCGGACGAGGTGCTGGTGGTGGCTGAAGGGGAAATTACGGCCCGGGGAACGCGGGAAAAAGTCTGGCCCCTGATTAAGGATGATATAATCTGTCAATGGCGACAGAAGTGCGGAGGCGCGATCAATGACCTTAACTGTTATCGATAAAAATCTGCTGCAAACAGTAGCGAATATAGAGGAAATACCAAGCGGCGCTTATAATATTCGGAAAGATGGCCAAGGGGTGTCTAGGCATTCCACGGCGAATATTGAGATTCGTCCGAAAACCGAACCCGGCAAGTCGGGCATCGATATCCTGGTGAAACCGGGCACGAAAAATGAAACCGTGCATATCCCGGTCATCATGACCAGTTCCGGCATGCACGACCTGGTTTACAATACTTTTGACATTGGCGAAAATGCCGATGTTTTGATTATCGCCGGGTGTGGAATCCACAACACGGGCTGCGATACTACCCAGCACGAAGGGATTCACGACATAATCGTCCGCCGGGGCGCCCGTATGCGTTACGTGGAGAAACACTATGGAGAGGGTGCCGGCACCGGACAACGGATTTTAAACCCGCAGACTATAATCACGATTGAAGAGGGCGGTTATGCGGAACTGGAAATGATCCAAATCAGAGGGGTGGATAACACCAACCGGGTTACCCGGGCGGAAGTGGGCGAACGGGGAAGCCTGCGCCTGGTCGAAAAGGTGCTTACCCACGGCCAGCAAAACGCCGATTCCAACATGGAAATCGTTCTGACCGGGGAAAACAGCAGCACCCAAATCATTGCCCGTTCCGTAGCCCAGGAACAGTCCAAGCAGTCGTTAATCGCGACCATCATCGGCAAGAAGGCTTGCCGCGGCCACCTGGAATGTGATTCCATTATCATGGATCAAGCGCGGATCGCCGCTTCCCCAGCGCTTAAAGCGGAGCACACGGAAGCGGAGCTGACCCACGAAGCAGCGATCGGCAAAATCGCCGGGGAACAACTGATTAAACTGATGTCGCTGGGCTTAAGCGAACCGGAAGCGGTCGACACCATCTTAAATGGTTTCTTGAGCTAGAAAACAAGCGCCGGTTTTAAGCCTTAAATGAGGGAAGGAGCCACCTTCTCTCTTAGTTTTTCGGTTAGTTTAGTTTAGTTTATGATCGGAGGTGAGATCCGCTGAATCTGAATCTAAATCTTTTAAAAACTTTGGTTAAAGTGGCTGAAAAGCGCAGTCTGTCGGCTGCTGCAAGGGAGCTTTTCCTGACGCAGCCGGCGGTGAGCAAACAAATCCAGACCCTGGAGGAGTTTTACGGGGTACAGCTGTTGGATCGCTCCGGCCGGCGGATTCGGCTGACTGAAGCGGGCGAGATTCTATATCGGCATTCTTTAGACATTATCCGGATCATGGAAGGGATTAACGATTCCTTAAGTCGGGCGTCCGATGGGGTGCGGGGCCGTTTGCTGATTGGAGCCAGCACCGTTCCCGGGCATTATATTCTGCCTTCATATGTTGGACGCTTTAAAAAATACTACCCCGACGTAAAGATAGCCTTGGAGATCGGGGATTCTGCCGCCATGGTTGACAAACTGCTCGAGCAAAAATTGGATATCGCGGTCGTTGGTGCACCAGTGAAAAATCGTAAACTGATCAGTCAGCTCTTTGTTAAAGACGAATTAAAGCTGATCGTCCCCCGAAATCATGCGTTTGCCTCCCGAAAAACCGTGCCAGTGGCACAGATCATGGAGGAGAATTTGGTTTGGCGCGTTCGCGGTTCGGGAACGCGGGCAGTCTCAGAAGACCGGTTAGCGGAATTCGGGGTGAATCTGGAAAAACTGAACGTTGTTTTGGAACTGGGCAGCACCGAGGCCGTAATTACCGCGGTGGAAGAGGGTCTGGGAATTGCCATGGTCTCGAATTGGGCCATAAAAAAGAGCGAGGAATTGGGGAGAATCTGCAGTCTGGATCTAGAGGACCTGGATTTGCATCGCAATCTTTACATAGTATATCCAAGGCAAAAAATCTACAGTCGGGCGGTGCAGGTTTTCCTGCAGCAAATACTCGAACCGGCGCCGCCGGTTATTCCAAAGGAATCCCGGGGAGAATAAATGCCAAGGACCCTATTACTATAGGGAATAGTAAGAGGAGGTAAGGTCTTTGGCACAGCGACAAAACGGACAGCTGATTTCCAAGCAGGATTTTTTAAGTCAGGGTGAATGGGCCCGGGAATATTACGAAGGCCTGTTGGTCGTCAATCACGGCACTCAGGGATACGACCTGGGGGTAGAACTCGATAACGATCAGATTTTAAAGGTGGACAGAGCCTCCAGCGACGAGGTAAAGGAGCGGGTCCAGTATTGGGGCGCCCGGATTGAAGATATCCGGCGTGAGTATGGGGCGCGAAATGTCCTGGGGGAAAAGGACCAGCGTTAAATACCTGCGTCTAACCTGCTGAGACACTGAGACACATGGGAACCGTCGGACTATCCCCTTGTGTCCACTGAATTAAACATAAGTTCGCGTGACACCTCTGCCGCTTTCAGTCCGGCTGAGGTGCCTTTTTTTTTCTAAGGCTTGACCGTGTCTCCCGCCTACGCTAAAGTATTAGCTAGATGAATACCCCAGGTAAAAAGGAGGAGTTTGCCGACTTGTTTAGTAACTTTTATGCCGCTTATCCGGATGTGGCGTCTTTTATTGGGCTGTTCGTGATACCTCTCGGTTTACTCGCGGCTGCGATAATTATCCCGCCGAGACAAAAACGAAAAAGACAGGAAGCTTTGATTACCAGATTAAAGCCCAAAGACAAGGTGATAACCCATTCCGGGATTATCGGGACCATAGAGAAGATCGATAAAGAAAAGATTATTTTACGGGTAGATGAAAGAACCAGAATTCCTTTTGTAAAAACTGCGATAGCCCGAAAGATTAAGGATGATGAGGAATAGACGCAAAAACGAAACGAAATCCTTGAGAATATAGAAATGAATAGTTATGTGGGGGAATAGTGCTAAATGAAACTGCCAGAGTTAAAAATCGGCAATCTGGTTGCTAAAGTACCGATTATCCAGGGAGGTATGGCGGTACGGATCTCCACTTCCCGGTTGGCGGCGGCTGTGGCCAATGAAGGCGGCATCGGGATTATCGCGGCTACGGGCATGACCGCTGACGAGTTAAAAATGGAGATCCGCAAAGCGAGAGAATTGTCCAACGGTCTGATTGGGATAAATTGTCTTTTTGCCGTGCGGGATTTTGCGCTTTTAGTAAGGACCGCTATTCAGGAAAAAATTGATCTGGTAATTTCGGGGGCCGGTTTTTCGCGGGACATGTTTCTGTGGGGCAAGGAATCGGGAACCCCCATTCTGCCGATTGTCTCTTCGGCTCGCTTAGCTCTGATAGCTGAAAAATTGGGAGCGGCGGCAGTAGTGGTTGAAGGCAAAGAGGCTGGGGGGCATCTGGGCACGGACGAGCCGATGTGCAAGATCCTGCCGGAGGTCAAACAAGCCGTAAAATTGCCGGTCATTGCGGCCGGGGGCATTATTGACGGTCGGGATATTGTGGAGGCGTTTAAAATAGGCGCGAGTGGGGTGCAGATGGGTACGCGCTTTGCGGCCAGTGAAGAGTCCGGCGCTTCTCGGGAGTTTAAAGAGTTGTATCTGCGCTCCAACCATGAAGACGTAATGCTGATGAAGAGCCCCGTAGGTTTGCCGGGCCGCGCTCTGCGCAACCGGTTTTTAGACCGGCTAAACAGCGAGGAGGATCTAAGCCCAGAATATTGCAACGCCTGCCTGAAACAGTGCGACGGCAATTTTTGCATCATGGATGCTTTGGAAGCTGCCCGCATGGGGGATATGGAAAACGGCCTGGTCTTTTCCGGGGAGTTTGTGCAAAGAATAAAAGAAATCCTTCCGGTAAAACAGATTTTTAAAAACCTGATCGCTGAGGCAGAAGCCTGCCCGGATTAGTCCCAACTTAAATAAAGAAAAAATTTAGTCTGCTAAATGACTAAATGACTAATTGAACAAACAAACAAAATAAAAATACAGGGGGTTGACGCTTACGCATCAGCCCCCTGTATTTTTTTAGCTGCGTTGCATTTAATTATTAGTATCACGTTTAAACTGCGTTTTCTATTTGCGTTTCCAGCTGCGTTCTTTGGTGTTTTATATTTATGTTTAGAGTTGTGTCTTAAACCGAGTTTTAGTTCAAGGGGAGTTCGGCCACATCCTCAAAGTTCGAGAGGTTGTGGGCTTTGATCCGGTCTTTGGACAGGGTGTAGAGCGTGTTATTGATGCTCAAGATCCTTTCCACACTTTTATCGCTTTGGTACCAATAGTCTCCCGCCTTCAGATAATCCTCCGCGTTCAGGTGCGTTACTTTCTTTTGCAGCTTAAAGCCATTGACTAAATCCAGACTGTAGATGTAGGCCCCCTGAAAAGCGAACGTGCCGTAAGGGGGGGAGTAACTGTTTGAGGGTTCCTTCTGGTTTTGCACTTCCATAACTGTAACCGGGAAGGCCAGCAGATTTTTGTCCTTTTCAAAGTACAGGGCTTTATGGTTTGAGAGCAATTCGGATTCAGTGCCGCGGTCGCCGATTTTTTCGGTGAACTTTTCAATCGGATTTTGGACATCGCTGACGTCAAAAACCGCGATTTTCATCCCCAGATAATAGGCGGTTCGGCCGAGTTCCCTGCCCTGCGTGTCCTTCCGGGCATATTCCACAGTATCCTTGCCAAACCCGATAATATGGTTTTCATCATAAGGATGGAGGTAATTGCTGTAGCCGGGGATTTTTAGCGCCCCCAGTATTTTCGGATTTTTCGGGTCTTTTAAGTCAACCACAAACAGCGGGTCTACTGTTTTGAAGGTGACCATATAACCCCGGTCTCCCATAAAGCGGACCGAGTAGATTTGTTCGCCCGGGGCGATATCCAAGACTTGCCCGACTATCTTTAAGTCTGCGTCGAGCACATACAGGTTGTTTTTGGTAGCGTTTGCCCCGCTGTTCCATGGTTCACCCGTGGTGGTGGCCACACGGAAATAGCCGTTAAACTCATCCATCGAAAATTGGTTGAGCAGGGTGCCCGGCACATTCCCGCTGCCCTTATAAACGGTCTTTCCGTTGCTCAGGCTGAACCGGTAGACTTGCGTCTGCTGCTCCCCAATCGGCCGGATAATGGTTTTTAAAGACGCCGCATCCAGCTTATCGGTGATGCTCAGCTGCTGCCGGTAGGATGTTTCCGCTACATACAGGTTTTCGGTCGAGGCGTAAACATTGTCCCCGGCGCCCAAGTAGGTGGAAACCTGTACCTTATCATCCGGCGAAGCCAGATTTAAGCCGACGATCATCAATAAGTTCGGTCGGACAAAATCCGGGAAATATCGGATGTCGGCACAGTCAACTTGCAGAAACGCTTCCTGCCGGTTGGTATCGCGGTAGGTGGGAAGCGGAATCGGCTCTTTTTGGTTGGGATAGTAGCGAATATGGTGGTTCGCAATTAAGTAAAGGGAGTCCCCGATTTTGCGCGACGAAACGTAATTGCCTTCCAGTTCTATTTCGCGCACTTTTTTGGGCTGGTCTTTATTCTCGATATTAAAGACGACCGCTTTCAGCGTCTGCCTTTGCGGAATCGGCGGATAGATCATGGTGTTCATATCTTCCATAATCCGGATCGGGCCGCCCATGTCGTTTTGTCCGATCACGACTAAATGCTGCTTATCCACGTAGATTTCCGAGGGCATAAATTTGTCGTCCGCAAAATCAACCCGACTGACCACCTTCAGGTTTTCCGCCGGGAAAGCCCGGGCAATGATCACTCGCTGTTTATTGACCTGATAGATATAAGTGCCATCGGTCTTAACGACATCCGCTTCATCCACCCCGGCTACCTGCACATTCGTTCGGGAATAGTCTGACGTGGCCTGGTTGGTGGCTACGGCATCCTGCGTGCTCTCACCCTTCGCCCCGGATAGAGCGGACAGCGCTTCTTTTGCATCATTTTGGAGATAGCCGAAAACACTATCGGTCAGATTGGCTTGAAACAGCAGTTGTTTCAGGTTATCCGCACTGCCGACGACCGGCAGGCTGTTTTTCTGGTCCGGCGTACGGGAGATATGGACGGAGTTGGTATCCGGGTTCCACTTAACATCCGCGTAAAAGGCTTCGCTGACCAGACGGACCGGCACCATAGTCCTTCCCTCGATTATCTGCGCCGGCACATCCAAGGCAGCGACGGAACGGCCGTTAAGCCAAGTTTCCTTCCCAATGGGGAGCTGGATCGTTTTGCTTCCTTCCGTAATTATTACTGTTTTACTGTCCTCGTCCCATTCCACTTCCGCTTGCAGAGCAGTGGCGATAAAGCGGACCGGGATGAGAACGCGGTCCTGGATGATCTGGGGGGCGACATCCGGATGAATCTCCCGGTCATTGACAAAGATCTGGATGCGGTCGGCTGAAGCCTGACCGATTAGGACCGTAGAATTCAACAAAATACCGATCAGCAGAAGGATGAACACGGACAGAAAAGCGCCAGCGTACTTTTTCATAAGGCAATCGTTCCTTTCTAATGAAACTGAAAATATGGCAGACTGGGCAATTTGGGCGGTCTGGAAAAACCTGGATAGGAAAACCAATTCGCCCTATACTATGATGAACGATTCTAAAAGGCGATTCGATATTCAATAATCAAAAAAAGTGCAGGAAGCTATACACTAAGCAGGTTAGAGTAATTGTTATTTAAAGCGCAAAATAAAAACCGTAAAGAACGTTTGATTGAAGGATAAATGCAATCTACGTCGAAAAAGATAAATACAATAAGTTTTGTACTTTGTATTATTTGTTTATTTAAGCAAATCGTAATAGCAATAAATGAAGGAAAAAGGGAGAGGACGTAGGGTGCAAGATAACATTGAACAGATCGAGCAAAAGATGTACGAGGCGGGTTATATTTGTGACGATAAAACAGCTACCACTCTTTTTTTATCGGAGGCTTTGCATAAACCGATCTTGGTCGAAGGTCCGGCTGGAGTGGGGAAAACAGCCATTGCCCAAGCATTTGCCCGGATGAAAGGCCTGCCCCTGATTAGGCTGCAGTGTTACGAAGGTATTGACGAATCCAAGGCCATGTATGAATGGGATTACAAACGCCAGCTGCTGCATATTCAAGCCGTAGCCAACAAACAACTGGAGATCAGGGAAGTAGAACAGGATATTTTCTCGGATGCCTTTCTGTTGCGTCGGCCTTTGCTGAATGCGATCAGTTGTCCAACCCCGACCGTGCTTTTAATTGATGAGATCGATAAAGTGGACTTTGAATTTGAAGCGATGCTGCTGGAGATCTTGTCTGAGTTCCAGGTGAGTATCCCCGAATTTGGAACCGTGAAGGCCAACTTCATTCCCTATGTTTTTCTTACCTCTAATGCCACCAGGGAATTATCCGAAGCTCTGAAACGCCGTTGTCTGTATATGTACCTGGATTTCCCGATTCCCGAACTGGAAGAGCAGATCCTGCTCCTTAAAATCCCGGACATTCCGCAGCAGTTAGCGAGGCAGATTGCGGAAGTTGTGCGGAAAATTCGGTTGGTGCAGCTGAAAAAAGCGCCCAGTATTGCCGAGAGTATCGATTGGGCTCAATCTTTGATCAGTTTGGGCAAAGATGATCTGGATGTAGAGACCGCTCTAAGGACTTTAAATATTTTGGCCAAATACCGGGAAGACCTGGTGAAGCTCGATCAAATGGTGCAGACCCAAAAGAGTCTGAATTTCCAGCCGGTCTTGGGCCAGTCAACCGGAATGGGTCAGTCAACCGGATCCGGAACCAATCTGGCCGCTCCCAAAACCTCGAAGCCGTCAGAGGTTAACCCTAACGTAAAGTTTTCTATGAAAACCCTGGAAGCATTCAAGAATCCCAAGCAATAGAAATATAATGGGATGAGGGCAAGGTTATGTCATTTTTTTACACGATGCAAAACTTTTTTGAGGCTTTAAGACACGAGGGAATGCCCGTGTCTCCCAGTCATGCTGTCGACTGTTATCAAGCCTTAAATACGATCGACTGGACCGTGGAGGATTATTTTTACTCGACTCTTTTTGCGACCCTGCTCAAGGATTATAACTACAAACCGCTTTTTGACCATGTCTATAAAGACTATTTTAAAAACGCGGCCAATATAGTAAGAATCAAACGGTGCAAGGAGTTTTTGAGCAAGGAGGATCTGCTCGGTCTTGAGGAAGAAACCGGGCGGTCAGAGGACCTCAGCCTTGACGAACTCAGCTCGGATGGGGTTGAAAGCCAAGGGACCTTTATCAGAAAGACTTCATCTTCCCCAGATGGCCGCAAGAACCCCTTGGCCCAGGATTTTCGTTTGGACAGCATTGACGATGTGCGCCGGATGGAAACCCTGTTTCCGATCATCGCCAAACGGCTGGCCTCGAAGATGATTATTAAAAACAAGCGCAACGACCAAAACTTTATCAATTTCCGGCGGACCCTGCGCAAGAGCATGTCTACCGGCGGGATCCCCTTGGATCTGATCACCCGGCGGAAACAAAAAGAAAAGCCGGTCATGTTTGCCCTCTGTGATGTTTCCGTATCGGTGCTGCAGTTTAGCTGTTTTGCCTTGGCCCTATTGGCCTCGCTGGAAAAGTTCTTCCAGCATGTGCGCAGTTTCGGGTTTGTGGATGAGGTCGATGAGATCACTTATATGCTGCGGCACGCAGACCCGTTTACGCTAAGGACCAATGTTCTGCAGAACGCCAAGGTGGTGGGGCGGCGCGGTTACAGCGATTACGGAATCACCTTTAAGAATTTTCTGGAGCGGTACGGCGGGCAATTGTCATTAAAGACGACGGTGCTGATTTTTGGCGATGGCCGCAATAATTGGTATAGTGATGAATCCTGGGCCTTACAAGAGATTCGCAGCCGCTGCAAGAAGATATACTGGTTCAATCCCGAGGATAAGGAAACCTGGGATACCGGGGACAGCCGAATGAAGGAATACCTCAAATACTGCGACAAGTCTTTTGAAGTGACCAACCTGCTGCAGATGGAAGACGCTTTCGGGGTATTATAGCCCAGTATAGCCCAGCGGGGTAGACACAGGAGAACCGTCCCCTTGTGTCTGTTCTTTTCGCGGAATTGTTAGATGGCGGAATTACAAGCATAAGGGAGGCGGAAGGCTTGAGAAAGATTGAAGAGCGTTTGCCCGCTAATATTTATGCGTATTTTCAAAACCAGACCATGACCGGGGTAGCCTCCACCATTGATGAGGATGGCTATCCGCGCGGCGCCCCCATGTCCCTGTTTTATGCCCCCAGCGACAACATCCTGCTGATGGGGACGCAGAACCGTTCGCAGACCTTTAAAAATACCGTCCGCGTCGGCAAGATCGCCCTGACCTTCATCAATGAAGGGGACATTGCTTTTACGATTCGGGGTAAGGCCCGGGTCTTTAAAGAAGTCATGGAAAGCAACAAGTATCTGGGGATTATTGTCGTAGAGATAGAAGCGGTAAAGAGCGACGTGGCGGTGGATGTGGAAGTATCCGAAGGCATCAAATACGTCTACCGCGCAAAAGCGTGGGAAGACATGATCAATGGCGTTTTGGCGGAGCTTCGCGCGTATACCGCCGAAGATGTTGCCGCGTTTTTGGCCAGGGCGGACTAAGGTTGACTAAGCCTGGCCAAGGCTGAACAGGCTTAGTCAAATGTCTAAAGAAACCTCAGATTGCAATCATTAACAGCGATTACAATCCGGGGTTTTATTGTCTGGGCTTGTAAATGTTTGTCGATTTATCTTTTCCAAGTTTATATATCTTTTAGATTTGGTTTAGCGGGAGTTTAGATTTATCGGGCATTATATAATTATGGATAATCACTTTAGAAGGACAATCAGTTTAGGGAATTCAGGAAATGAATAAAAGGAGGGTTTTAGGATGAACAAAAAGTTGCTGACCGGTATGAGCATTGTGTTGGGAGGCGTCATGCTGTGCGGCGCAGCCTTCGTTAATGCGAGCACAACTTCGGGGTATGAGGTTTATAAAACCGCCTTGAAGAACACCAAAACGTTATCGAGTGTGACCGGAACCGTCGGCGTCACCGTGCAGGACAATGGGACCCAGTTGTTTAAAGTTGACGAAGCCCTGAAACTGGATCAGGAAAGCCGGGCGATGAGCGCAGTTTTCTCCCTGACGGCCGGGGACGAGGCAGATACCCTGAACGTATACCGCCAGGATGGACAGATTATTTTGAAAAACAGCGACCAGCCGGAATATCTCGTGAGCAAGGCCAATAAATTAGACGACCCGGAATTCAAAGATCGTCACGAGCGGCAGCATACGGCCGATCCGGAATTGGCGCAGGA